>JAYRNY010000662.1:0-2214 GCA_041911975.1 bacterium
AGCCAGGCAATCTCGCGCCGCACCTTGCTTGCCAGCGCCTGCTGCTGGTGAACCTGCGCTTCGACCTGCTGATCCTTTGCCTCGAGAAACTGGCTGTAATTACCCTTCACACTGAGGAAACCCTGCGGATAGGTGGGATTGAGTTCGATGACTCGATTGGCGACGGACTCGAGGAACGCCCGGTCATGACTGACCAGCAGGTAAGCGAAATTCGCCCTCTTGAGCAGTGCTTCCAGCCACAATATGCCTTCCAGGTCAAGATGGTTTGTCGGCTCGTCCATGAAAAGCAGCTCCGGCTGCTGAACCAGCACGCAAGCAATAGCCAGCCGTTTGCGCCAGCCCCCGGAAAGCGACCCTGCGGCGGCTTTTCTGTCCGGGAAGCCGATGGTCGTCAATGTAGAATCTATCGATGCAGCACGCTCATGGTTTTCAAATTCCACTTCCTTAGCGGCATTTGTGACGATTTCTTCAATAGTGGCTTCCGGATGATAGGTCTGTTCCTGAGTCAAAAACGAGATGCGCAGCTGCCTGCGCGAGACGACGTTGCCGTTATCCGGCTCGACTTGACCTGCCAATATCTTAAGTAAAGTTGATTTACCGGCTCCATTGGGACCGATAAGACCGATGCGCTCGCGGTCCTCAATGCCGAAAGAGATGTCGGTGAAAAGCGGTCGCGAACTGTACGATTTACTGATGGTTTGGCAGCTGACGAGTATTCCCAAGCGCCTGTGTCTCCTTTGTGTGCAGAAATAATAGCCAAAAAATTAGGCTTTTTCGGCGGCTCTCAGCCGGAAAGTCGTAAGAGTGCTCTAATAGATATGGACCCGCCAGCCGGGTCAGCTCGGTGACGACTGGAAACAACGGCATGCTCAGACTGGACAAAATCAGCAAAATCTACCCCACAGGCGAAGCACTCAAGGAAGTGACCTGGGAGGTAAAGAGCGGCGAAAGAATTGGGCTGGTCGGCGCCAACGGCAGCGGTAAGACAACTCAATTCAAAATCATAATGGGCGAGGTGGAACCTACCTCCGGCAATGTCATCAAGCCGGCCGGACTGAAGGTCGCCTGCCTGAGCCAGGAATTCGATGTGCACGTGGAAAATACGGTCATCGATGAATTGCTGCGCGCGTACAAAGACGTTGAAGAAATCAGGCATGCACTGCATGTGGTGCAGCACGAGATGGAAACCGCGCCACCTGAAAATATGAACAAACTGCTCCACAAACTTGACAAATTGCAGCGCGAATTCGAAGCCAAAGACGGCTATGCACTCGAGCACAAAGCTGAGAAAATCCTGCCCGAAATAGGCATGACCCTGGAAGACGCGAACCGGCTAGTCGGCACATACAGCGGCGGCTGGCAAATGCGCATCGGTCTTGGCAAAATCATGCTGCAAGAGCCTCAATTGCTCCTGCTAGACGAACCAACCAACCACATCGATCTTGAAACCGTCGAGTGGCTGGAAAACTATCTAAAGAGCCTGACCATTCCAATGGTCATCGTCTCCCACGACAGGGAATTTCTGGATCGTCTCTGCACCAGTATTGTCGAAGTCGAGCGAGGGGAATCAACCGTCTATCTCGGCAATTACACCGCCTATGTGACTGCCAGAACCCAGCTGCGGGAAGCCCAGCAAGCGGCCTATGAGCGTCAGCAGCGAGAATTGGAAAAACAGCAGGCATTCGTAGATCGCTTCCGTGCCAGCGCCACTCGCAGCACGCAAGCGAAGAGCCGCGAGAAACAACTGGAAAAAATTGAAATCATCGAAGCACCGGAGGGCGAGGAAAATACGCTCAGATTCAGATTTCCCGAGGCTGTTCGCAGCGGCAGGGAAGTGGCGACCATAAGAGATGTCACTCACACGTATGGAGAGAAGATTGTTTTTCTGGGTGCAAACCTGGAAATCGATCGCGGTGACAAAATCGCCTTGCTTGGTCCAAACGGTTCCGGTAAATCAACTTTGCTCAGGCTTCTGATGGGTACTGAAAATCCGTCCGAGGGCACATGCGTTATGGGCGAGCACAACATTATTCCTGCATACTTCGAACAAAACCAGGCAGAAGCGCTCGACCTGGAGAAAACAGTTTTGACGACAATATCCGATGAAGTTCATGACTGGCCGGATACGAAGATCAGAACATTGCTCGGATGTTTCCTATTCCCCGGCGATGAAGTGTTCAAAAAAGTAGAATCGCTCAGCGGTGGGGAAAAGGC
>JAYRNY010000663.1:0-4454 GCA_041911975.1 bacterium
CATTTGTTTTGTTTCGTCAACGCCTTGATGTCTTGATAAGCTTCCAACATGATGGTTTTCAATTCCGCGTTGACGCGCTCCTCGCTCCAGCGGAATTGTTGGATGTTTTGCACCCACTCGAAGTAGGAAACAACCACACCTCCTGCATTGGCGAAGATGTCGGGAATGACGTGCTTGCCTTGCTTGATGAAAAGCTCGTCGGCTTCCGGTGATGTAGGCCCGTTGGCGCCCTCCACTATGTATTTCGCTTTTACGTCGGCGGCGTTTTCTTTTGTCAGCACATTTCCCAGCGCAGCAGGTATGAGAACATCGCATTCCATGGTCAAGAGCTTGCCGGCATCGGCGCTTTCAGCTCCCGCAAAACCGGCAATACCGCCAGTTTCCTTTGCGTGCCGCTGCAGAGCTTCAATGTCCAGACCCTTGGGATTATGCACGGCACCAGTGAGATCGGATACAGCGATGACCTTTCCACCTGCTTGATGAATGAGTAGTGCAGCCCAGCTACCGACGTTGCCGAAGCCCTGAATGACGAAGGTCAAATCGCTCAGGCTCTTTTGCTCGTCCTGCATGAAAGCTTGTATAGCAAAGAGAATTCCTCTGCCGGTCGCCGCATCTCGTCCTTTGCTGCCGCCCAATTCGACCGGCTTGCCTGTCACCACTGCTGGTGTCCAACCGTGATACTTCGAATACTGGTCCACTATCCAGGCCATGGTCTGCGCGTTGGTGCCCATATCCGGAGCGGGCACGTCTAGAGTCGCGCCGATGATGTCGTGAATCTCGTCCACAAAGGCTCGCGTCAGCCGTTGCAGTTCGGCGTGCGATAAAGTGGAGGGGTTGCAGCTGATACCACCCTTGGCGCCACCGTAGGGCACGTTTACTACCGCAGTCTTCCATGTCATCAGACTGGCCAGCGAATTCACTTCATCGGGATCGACTTCCGGGTGATAACGAAGCCCTCCCTTCATTGGTCCTCGTGAATTGTCATGCTGGACACGAAAACCGGTAAATGAAACCAACTCGCCATTGTCAAGCTCGACATGAATTTCGACTTTGACTTCTCTTTTCGGCATCATCAATATCTTTTCGAGCCTTTCGCTCATGCCAAGATGTTTCGACGCTCTTTTGAAGTAGTAAGCCGTAGCTTCCGATGCGTGCATTCAATTTCTCCTGACGCGACGCGTCCAATCAGCAACTCGCCTGACATTAGACTGCCTGAGGCCTATATTAGGATAGCAAAGGCCGTATCGGGATTGCGCAGGAAACGGGGCAATGCATGGCATCGCCCATTCAATATTTAGCGCAGGGCGCATGCAATGCGCCCCCAGAATTTATCGAACTCCGGCAATGCGGCGGCTGTTTTTTCGTCTTTCGTGCATTGTAGTCCCCGTGTGTACGGCGGACCGCTCGTGAGTGTGTGTAGATGTCACAGATACAGACATTCTGCTACGCACTTCAGTTATCACAAAATCTACGCGCTCTTCCGGCGGCATTGCCGGCACCCTTACGACTTCTACGCCTCGGCCTGCATAACAGTTTTCCAAAATCGCCGAGATTTTGTGCGTGAATTCCAGGTCTTCGCGGCGCACTTCGTTTTTGTCAAAGAAAGGCAACGGCTCGACAAGAAAAGCCAGTGTGTATTTCGAGGCGTCCAGCGTCGAGAAGACATGAGGAATTTCGAGCTCGTCGTAGATGTAATAAGCCTCTCCGTCGAAAAGCCCGCGGTCCAGAAAGACCGGTCCTGCTACACCATCCAACTCTCTTTCGGCCGCGCACTGGCGTCTCAAGATTTCGTTCTGAAAAGATGCCCGGTCAACCCAGGGCAGGAAGACTCCTTCCTTAATGATTTGCGTGGCGAATTCCTGGACAAATGGAAACCCTCGCTCGGCAACGCCGGACACGATGGTCGTTTTGCCCACCGAAGGTCCACCGGTTATGACTATCCGCATGCCGAGTTTAATCCCCGCTTATGCCAGTTCGCCTGTTTTTTGCCGCTAATACGAGATGTAGCTGCGGCGTTTTTTACCCTGCAAGTCCCGTCGGTCCCAACTTCGACTTCCGCCCGGTGCAGGTCGCGGGTAATCAAGAAGTCGCTTATACAACAATAAGCAATCGAAAAGCCTTGGGCAAGCTAAATAAAATCAAGGTTTTGCGGTTCTCCCCACTCCTCAAAGCAGGTCGCCGGCGATTTAGTCCCCAACTTATACAGCGGCGATGAGCCGGCACCGGGCGATGCGGAGGGCGTTGCGTAGCAGAGACCGGAGCATTTACAAACAAATTGTCGCTCCTATACCTTCCGAAGCTTGTAAACCCAAAAAATTAAGAGCGCTTGCAGGGGCAGGCGTAACCAGAGGACAGAGGTAGGTACCTTCCCGAAGTCGATGTGATTGACCGCCATGTTGATGTTGGCGGGAAAGACGATAATCAAAAGAAATATGAGGAAATATGAGGCATAGCGCCTGGTTCTCGAGAAGTAGAGGCAGGCACCGCCTGCTATTTCCATCACGCCTGTAATGTAGACAACCCAATCGGGAAATGAGATGAAGTCCGGAACGATGCGGGTGAAGGTCTGTGTGCTCGTGAAGTGCAACACACCTATAGTAATGAACAGAAGGCAGCAGAGTATCAGGGAAACACGCTTTCGCGCCACGGCTGCCTCCTCTGGCTATTCGGCATTCGAAGGGTTCGTGTTCTTCAATGAGTCGGCGTTGCCGGACCTGCCCGAGTCAGGCAGCTGGTCGGCAATTTTGAGTTTTGCTACTTTGTCCAACTGGGCGCGAATTTGCGGAAGAGCCGCTCTTGCAGCCGTTTCTCCCTGCTCTATTGCAAAGCGTGCATCTTTTGACTTCGTGCTCAGCAGGCTGATGCCATTGACAGCCGGATGAATGATTATGTCTGCAGCATTGAGTTGGTCTTCGTCGACCTTTGCAAGAACCATGTTGATGACACGCTTGCCGACGCTGCCTATGCGGCGAAATTCCTTCTCGTCGAGACTTGTGAATTTCTCGTCTATATCTACGGCAATGACGATATCGCCGCCCAATTGTTTTGCCTGCTTGGCGGGAAGATTGGCTTGCAGCCCGCCGTCTATCAGCAGCAGCCCGTTCATCGGCACCGGGCGTCGCAGCACGGGAATGGCCGAGGACGCTTGAATAGCCAATCCCAGATTGCCTGTGCTGATCGCGTAGGGTTTTGCGTCCAGCAGGTTCGATGCGACCGCTACAAAAGGAATCGGCAGTGCTTTGATGTCTCGGTCATACTCAGGCACTGCGTTATTTAAATAGTTGCGAAAACGGGTGCCTTTGTAAAGCCCGTCATATGGGCGATAACCGAAGATGTGCGGGATGAAGAAAATGGGGATCATCGCAACCCTGAGCGGGATTGGGATAGTTTGATAGGCCTTCAAAAGCGAGCGATCGAGCATGCGGTGCTCAATGTCGTCTGTTTTCACTCCTGCCGCATAGAGCCCTCCGACGATGGCTCCGATACTGGTGCCTACTATTGCGTCGATGGGAATGCCCTCTCGCTCGAGGACTCGCAAAACTCCAATGTGAGCGCATCCGCGTGTGCCACCTCCGCCCAGTGCAAGGATGACGCGAGCCCGTTTTGCAGAACTGGGCCTTAGCACCGCCTGTAGTGGTGCATCAGAAGTGGGCGTGTTCGCATCGGACTGATTGGCTGTTTGAGCCAATAGTGGTTGTTGCGTAAACAGGCACGACACGATGGAAAGCGCCAGGGCGGGCGAACGTAAGCCTTTCCCGGACCTTGCCATATTGCCTTTGCGATTGAAAAAGCCTAATTTGGGCAGTGCAAGCTGCATAGTCAAGTTCCATACGAATGCTTGTCAGTATACCCTTTGAAGGCGCTCCGCCTTTCGAACGATGCGGTTTGTTGCGGCATAAGATATTATTCAGAACTGGGCCTGTCGCGGCTTGAGAGGCAGTCCATCGGATCAGCTGAGGATGCGCTCGCGCGTCTTGAGAACTACATGATATAACTGTGCGAATCAAGCTTTATTTTCAGATTAGGCAAAAGAGGAAAACATCTTGGGCATCTTTGAAAATCCCGTCGTGTCAACTAGTTTGGCGATCGCTACCTGGGCAGTGTTCTGGCACTACTGGCACGGAGTCGGCATCACACTTGGCTATCACCGTTTGCTGACACACAAGTCGCTCGTCGTGCCCAAGTGGCTTGAATATGTCATCTGTTCCGGCGCATACTTGGCGCTGATGGGCGCTCCTATCGTCTGGGTCGGCGTTCACCGCCAGCATCACCAGAAGTCTGATACGCCACAGGACCCGCATTCTCCCAGAGATGGTTTTCTTCACTCGCTCTACAAATGGATGTTCTACACGGATCGTGTCCAATCGAATGAAGAGCTGCAAAAGCAAGCTCACGATCTGATGCAAGATCCCGTCTACAGAAAGCTCGGTTACGATCACGGCGCTTACCACGCC
>JAYRNY010000664.1:0-3607 GCA_041911975.1 bacterium
AGGACGGCAGCGGTGCCGTCATTGAAAATGCTTTCGCCCTCCAGGATCATTGTCAGGCGCGTATCCATGCCGATTTTGCGGAAAAGAGCCAGAACCGAAATCGGGTCGGTGGCGGAAATTAGCGCCCCAAATAGAAGCGCGACGCCAATCGCCATGCCTCCAAAAATGTGCATGATGGCGCCCACTATGCCCATCGAAACAAGCACACCAATGGTAGCCAAAACACTGATGGGCACCCAATTAGATTTGAGCTCATCCAGGTGAAAATTCCAGGACGCTTCAAAAAGCAGCGCCGGCAGAAAGACGAGCAAAATCAAATCCGGCGTCATCTCGACTGCCGGCAGCACCTGGCTAATGCCAATGACCAAGCCGACAATGACGAGCGCGATTGAATACGGAACCCGCACCCATTTAACGGCGATTGCCACCGCTGATGCCACCAGTAGCAGCACCACCAGAATGTCGACTGGTAAAGTGTGATGAGGTTCCATTGAAAGAACTCGGGGCGACGATAAGGAAGTAATGGTTATATTCCCGTTTCAGTCTTTCAATTAGCTTGCGGTCTCGAAACTGTCCACGGCCGCTGCGTTTGATCTTTCCCAGTGGCGTATAAAACAGGCTCTTGTTTCGCTTAAAATCAGCGCAGCTGCTGTCGAACGATTTTCGAAACGACTGGCACTTCAGCTTCTTTGCCCAGCAAAGCCATGATCAGACCGTAGAGGAGCAAAAGCGTACCAAGACGCAAAATCCAGCTGATGGCAAGCGGCAAGACCATTATCATTTCCGGCCCGGCACCAGGAATCAACTGGAGGATGCCGCCGACGATGCTTACGAAAATGTTCGATGTCCAGCCGATGAGCATGCCGAAAATGCCCAGCAGAATTGCCTGCAGGAAGTGAAAGCGGAAAAAATTGGTGCGCGCGAAACGTCCCTGAATGATTGTGTAAATGAGCCCTGACAGCCCCAGGGTCAGATAGTTGAGTCCCGAGATGATACGCTCGAAAGATTCGGGCTTTCCCCCAAAATTGCCTGTATGTAGCACGGGCATGGCGTTTTCTCTCCATTAGGCGGTTTGCGCTTACAGGCTAATTGTAGCTCCAAGAAGCATTAGCTGCACTGAGGTTAAGGATAGGCCCCGTTGCGGGTTTGGCTTCAAGTCCAGGCTCCTGCCCAGCCCAGCCCAGCCCAACCAAACCAAACCAAACCAAACCAAACCAAACCCCGCCCGGCCGCCGGTCAGGGGGTCCCGGCTGGATGGCGAAAACCGCCGCGCCGCCGGAAATTGGCGCAGAGCTTGTAATGGGATTGTTTTAGATTCCAAAGGGGCACATTTATCTTATGTCGACAGCCAAAGAGAGTTATCTGCAGCAGATCAGACTCCTGTCCGTCCTGGATTTGGAGGAATTGGCGGGCGTTGTTGCGGCTTTGGTTCACGAGCGTACGGGCGCAAAAGCAGTAGGCGTCGTGCTTTTCGACAAAGATATGGAAGCTTTGAGTGACAGGTTCTGGTTTGGCGAGTGCCGGAGAGACTTGAGCGTCGTGGGTGAGCCCTTTTGTGAGGAGTTTAACGAGAACTCCGAAGAGACTTTCGAGCTGAGTTTCGACAACTTGGAAGTAGACCTGCCTAAAGGAATGCTGCCTGTCTATTGTCACCAGGTGAGAAAGGATGACGAGCTGGTGGCGTGTCTGCTCATCTCTGCCCCTGAAGTAAAACGAGAGGAAATCTCTGCCAGGTTTGCCGATTTGCCGTTCTCATTAGCCTTGCAAAATGCCTGGTCGCACATCGAGCTGACTAGAGAAAATGATCGCCTGCGCGCCAGCTACGAAGAAATTGAAAAACAGACGAGTATGCTGGAAGAGCAAACCGTCAAGCTCATTCAGGACGTGACAATACGCGACAGCATCCGAACTAAGAATGTGGAGCGCGAACGGCTTGTTTACTTCATTTCAAACCTCGTGCGCAGTTCGATGGATATCCATAAGGTGCTGGATACGACTGTCGAGAAAATCGGCGAGGAGTTCTCTCTGAGCCGTTGTATTGTCTTGCGCTCGATGGACACGAGCGATCAGTTGGATGTTTCCGAGTTTAGAAATCTAGTCGTGAATTCAGTTAAAGAGCTGTTCTTCTCAGAAGCCGGTTTTGAATTTGCTCGTCTGGCTTTGAGCAAAACGGTACCTCAAGATGTTGGAGATCCGGAGATAGACGCGCGTGTCGCATATGACAGAGACTTTTTGAAACAGCTGGGAATTCGCTCAGCATTGATAGTTCCTCTGACCATGCGTGAACGCGTGCTTGGAGTTCTCTTCCTGCAGGATTGCGAACAGCCGCGAGACTGGAGCATTGACGATCTTTCGGTTATCGGATCTCTGGCGGACAACCTCTCGGTTGCTATCGAAAACGCAGAACTGCACCAGGAAATTGCCAGGCAGGCTGTCACTGACGGTTTGACCGGCGTGGCCAACCGGCGTAGTTTCAACGAGTCGTTCAGCCGCGAGTTCGAGCGCGCCAGACGTTATAACGAGCCGCTTTCTCTGGTGATGATCGACCTGGATTTCTTGAAAAAGATCAACGATACCTACGGGCACAAAGCTGGCGACGATGCTATTGCCGGAATCGGAAAGCTGTTGAAGCAGTCTTCGCGCGTCAGTGACCTTCCGGCCCGATACGGCGGTGAGGAATTCTGCCTTTTGCTGCCGAACACTGAGCTGGATATGGCAGAGCAGCTTGCCGAGCGGATTCGTCGCCAGATCAATGAAGTGCATATCGAAGGTCCGGGCACGATCTCGGCGTCAATCGGAGTAGCCAGCTACCCGAAACATGCTGATGATCCGGATATGCTATTTCAGAAAGCCGATACCGCGCTCTATGCGGCCAAGCAGAATGGACGCAATCGCGTGCATGTTGCCAACAAAGACGACAGTACTCATCTGAGCCAGTTCACCGACAAAATCAGCGATATTGTAGGTCCCGGTCCGAAGAGAAAAGATGTACCGGACGGCAAAGGCAACGGACATTCGGACTCGGAGTCGCAGTCCAAGCTGCCGCCTGAAAAAAAAAGCTCAATTAAGAAGCTGGTCGACACGCACTAGTTAGCCGCTGTTGCCTGGATACCCTGGGAAACTCGGTGACCGTGGCGTCAAGATTCAAGCGGCCGCGGTTTCCCTGCAATTGATTCCTCAGGAAATTCATCCTCAGGGAAAGCCCCTCGGCGAAGAAATTTTGGACGCGCTATAAAGCAATATATAAATTGGGTTATCAATTGACGTTTCGGATTATCTTGCGGGAATGAAGTCTTTAGATCGGGTTTCATTCAAACCTATAAAGCAGGACTCGAAAGTCGGCAGTTCTCTAAGGGAGAAAGACGCAATGGGATTATTAGATGACGTTGTCCAGGGGATCGGCAAAGAAGTCAGCCGCGTGCAGGCCCGCGGGCAGGAAATGATGCAGAGCTTCAACTTGCAGAACCAGATTCGCGAGTTGGAAAAGAAGAAAACCAGCAAGCTCCTGGAAATCGGCCGGCTCGTCACCGACAAGTATGTGAAGGGCGAAGATACACCCGAAGACGTGCTCAAAGACAAGGCTAATGAAGTAGCCGGTTATGAGAGC
>JAYRNY010000665.1:0-7647 GCA_041911975.1 bacterium
ATCCTGGCAGTCTTCGGCAGCGCCTCCTATCTGTTGCCTTTGGCGCCGGCAGCCCGCCATCTCCTGGGCTCTCCGGAATTGGTTATGGAAACTTTCTTTCGTTGCATCTGCTTGCTCATGCTGGCATTCCTTACATTCCTTTTGGCTGAGATCTGCAGGCACGACCGCCTGACCATCTCCAAAGATGGTTTGACATTCCCGGTATTTCTGGCTCCCGATCTGCTCTTTCGTCGCAAACGCAGCTGGGATGACATAGGCAATATCATGATCGGCGCCATGCTTTTGCACGACAAGAAAGGCACTTACGAATACGAGCTGGAGGAGACAAAAGACAAACGCAAGCTCTTTATGTACTTCAAATCGGGTGGGCACGTCTGCCTCGACCTGACCAAGATGCCCAGGCAAAATCAGGAGAGACTCTTTCAAGCGATTGAATCCTGGTGTATCAGCTGTCACCGCGCGCCTGTGACAACGCAAATGCGCCAGGTGAAACAGATCGAATTGAAAGAAAAGGCGCCCAGTTATACGCGTTTATGGGAAGAACAGCTGGAATCGTATTTTTCTCACACTAATTTCTGTCCTCTGGAAAGAAACGCAAAAGTCGGCAATGAGCGCTTTTCCATACTGATGCAACTGGGCTCCGGCGGACTTTCTGCCGTTTACCTGGCGGAGACGGCCAGCAAGGATCTCGTCGTCATCAAAGAGTCCTCATTTCCTGCCACCTTGCCGGACGACAAACGCCAGAAGGCGGAAGAGCTTTTCAAAAGAGAAGCAATGCTTTTGATGAAACTCGATCATCCGCAAATCGCCAAAATTTACGATCACTTCGTCGAACGGGGCAGAGACTATCTTGTTCTCGAATTCATTGCCGGGCACACGCTGCGCCAGCTCGTAGCAAAACGCGGACCGCAAGAGGAACATGCCGCCGTTTCGCTAATCAGGCAGCTGACCAATGTTCTCGATTACATTCACGGGCAGACTCCGGCTATTTTGCACAGAGACATAAGCCCGGATAATCTTGTTTTGAAGGAAGACGGGCAGCTCGTGGTCATTGATTTCGGTGCCGCTAATGAAATTATGGGCACCGCCACCGGTACCTTAATCGGCAAGCAATGTTACATGTCTCCCGAACAATTCAGAGGCAAACCGACCGAAAAGAGCGATATCTACGCAGCCGGCGGCACGCTCTATTTTCTTCTTACCGGAAAGGATCCAAAACCACTGGCTACCTCTCATCCACAAGAAGAAAGACCGTCTGTCTCGACGCCGGTCGATCTTCTAGTCGGCGCCATGACAAATGCCGACGAGTCGAGGCGCATCAAGTCCGTTGAGGAGTTGCTCGAGAGGCTTGACACACTGTGACAGAGGAAGCGAAGCGAAACTTTCTTGCCAATCGCTTTTTCTTTACCAAAGGCGAGAGGGCATCTGACGAATACGATCAATACTGGATTCGCTACAAACCCATGCGAGTCTTGCGCAAGCGTTTCAAAAGCGATCCTGCGCTCGGCAGATACTTGTCTCTGGCGTTTTTGGCTGTGCTCGTTCTTGTTTGTACTTTGCTTGGCAAACTTCCTGCCATAGCCGTTCTTTGCGCTCTTCTCGGTGCCTTTCTTTTCTTTCGCCTTCGCCTTCTTCTCTTTCCCACTCACATTGCCCTCACCGAGGACGGTATCACTTTTCACTGGCTGCGGTCCTATATGAACGGGAAAAGTTGCTTGATTCCATGGAGCAGCCTCACTCATGTCAATCTCACTACTGCCCGATTTTGGAAACACAATGAAGCTCGCGTTGAGTTCAACATCGTTACAGCCGGCATGTCGCTTTCAGATCGGTTGCCTTTTCTGATGTTGACCCCGGCTCTTGCCCGAGGTTGGGCCGGAGATCGCGCCAAGATAATCTTACCTCTCGATGGACTGGCATCCAGTGACGATCGCAAACGTTTGCAATTCGGATTCCAGAGGTTTTTGCCCACTTATCGTGTCGATCCAAAGGTGAGCGATGAGTTGCAATTGTCGCTCAGAGTCGAGAGTTATACAGATCTATGGCTGGGCGCTCTTTCGATGAATCGCAACCGCCTGCGCACCGAAATTTTGCCGGAAGGAACTCTTATCAATCATGGTCGCTACGAGGTCTTATTGCCAATCGGCTCGGGTGGCCAGGCTGTCGTTTATTCCGCTGTGCAAAGAGAAATGTCGCTTGATAGACCGGTTGTGCTAAAAGAATTTTTCCTGCCTTCTTATGCAGGAGTAAAGGTGCGCAAACGCGTTCTGGAAAACATACAGCGCGAATCGCAGATCTTGAGAGATTTGCAGCATCCCAATATCGTCAAAATGCTTGATTTCTTCGTCGAGGACGAACGCGCTTATCTTGTTCTTGAAAGAATCACAGGCAGCACGCTCAAGGAATTGGTTGAAAAGCAAGGACCACTGAAGGAACTCGATGCTCTCAATTTCGCTCTGCAGATGACGTCCATACTCATTTTCCTGCACGGGCGCAAACCGCAGGTGGTGCACAGGGACTTCACTCCGGACAACTTGATGATTGCTCACGGTGATGTTTTGAAACTGATAGATTTCAATGTTGCGCAACATCTGGAATCAATGTCCACGCATACTGTCGCGGGCAAGCATGCTTATATTCCACCCGAGCAGTTTGCCGGCGAAACCACCTTGCAGAGCGATATCTACGCGATGGGCGCCACTCTCTACTTTCTTCTTACAGGCCAAGATCCCGAGCCTATTTCCTGCTCCCATGTCAAACTAATACGCGAAGATGTAAGTGACGAATTCCATTCAATTGTTGAAAAAGCGACGGCGCCGGATGCATCTTATCGTTATGTGAACTGCGAAGAGATCAAGCTCGAGCTGGAAGCGCTGCGCCGGACGCGCTATGGTCATTGAGATTCTTTTGCTTGCTCAGCGGCATCCAAAATGATGGACCGGCGGCAACAAAAAGTCACCTTAACAAGAAAGAAAGAGGGCTTTTCCTTTCTCTAAACGGTGTTACACTCTTTTCGTGACCAAAGCTCTGATGATTAAGTTTCCGCCTCGCGCATCACTCGGAAGTCTTTATACTTCCGACATTTCGTTTCCACATATGCGTCTTTGGGTCGGCGAAGCTCAAGGTGAAAGGGAATTGTCCGTTCCGGAAGGGCGAATGCTCGGCATTGCTCTGCGCAACCTGGATGCCACAACCATCAATGACTCGGTCAAAGACGGTCTCATGTATTTGCAGTCGGTCGATCTTTCCACCAGCTATTTTTCGGAAAGCACGCTCAAGTGGCTGAGTTATATTGATGATTTGCAAGAGCTCAGGCTGGATTTTCTCAAGGTTCGCGCAGCCGAACTGTCAGGCCTTACGCCGTTTGCCTCATTGAGCACTCTGTGGCTGACCGGCGCTGAACTGGCCGATACTGAGCTGGCCTCGATTGCCCCCAGCCCCGGTATAGAAAACTTGATCTTGAAGTCTACGCGCATAACCGATGCGGGACTGGCATTTATGCCCGAGCTGAAAAAACTGAAGCGCCTGCACTTACCCGCACAAATAACCGATCAGGGCATCGAGCATCTGACTGCCTGCAAGACGCTCAGCAAGCTGGATATCTCGCAAACCAAAATAACGGACAGAGCAATCGGGCTGCTGGAGAAGATCGAGAATCTGGAAGAGCTCTATTTGAATGACACCACCCTTGGTGACCAGGCTCTTTCGGCAATCGGGCAGTTGAAAAATCTAAAAGTGCTCTTCTTGTGCGGCACAAAATTAACCGACTCAGGCCTGACCTTTCTGGAACAGCTGGAACAGCTCGAGCACCTGGAATTGCGCGATACCAAAGTCTCGGAAATGGGCGTTCAGAGAGTCAGATCGCGCCTGGAAAATTGCGCCATCTTCGGACCTTAGGCCGTCTTTCCATAGATGGAAACTGCATTTAGTGGATATTCTTCACCACTTTGGAGATGGTGTTCATGTTCTGGTTGAGGCGATTATCGAATTCTTTGAAGCCGGCATCACCAAGCAGGCATTTGAGTCCGAAGGCGTATGCTGTCATGCCCAGGGTGACCATTAGCAGAATCAAGCCTAATCGACGTCCCTGCACTTGCCAGGCAAAATTCTTGCGACCGGCCTTAAGCCTCAGCTCTTTGCCTTTCTTGGCCTCTTCGTCGACGACCCCGTAGAGCTCTGCCGCCGACTTTTTGGTCGGCGCCCAATCCTGCCTAGCCTCATCATGCGGGATGAAGTGAGAGCAATGCTCGCATACCGTCCTGGGTTGTCGCGGATTCGAGTGACCGCAGCGCGGACAGTCCAACATTTGCACTTGCAAATCGGCAAAGTCGATCTTGAACTGGGAATCCGTCATCACCATGTTTTTATCGAAAGCCATAGCGAACTCCTCGCAGAAGCCTCACGCCTGTTAGGGGCGTTATACCCCCATCCGGCTATTTGTATGCGTATATCAGATCCTACGTCACTACAGATCTAATAATGACCAATATATTTAGCTTTCTCAGCCTCGTCAAGAGTTGATTTTGTCTACCCCAAAAATACCCGGCAGTTTCTTTGTCGTATCCCTGGAAAGGTTAACTGCTGGGCTTACCGCAGGACGGTCTGGTTCTTCAGACGCTTTCCTGAACCGGCAATCCGGCAAGAAAGTTTTCTGCTTCTCTCACACCCGGTGAGCCCTCTGGAAAAAGTCGTTTTCTTGCGTCCAGACAAAGACGTATATGATCGGCAGCTTTTTGCGCGTCTGCCTGCTTTTCCAGCGCTTCTGCCAGCTGAAAATGGGCAGCGGCAACGGACGGATGTGGCTCATAAACAAGGCTTTTCGTCAGATCAAGCAACTCTTCCAGTTCCTTGACCTGATTCTCACCCTTCCTTGAGCGCGCCTGCGCCACAATTCGTCTTGCTCTTACATAATCGCCACCTTTGTACTGGGTTTTCGTCTCATAGTATTGGAGGGCTTCTTTTGCCAGTTTCTCTGCCTTACCCAGGTCATTTTTCTTGAGGGCAATCTGGCTGTAACTGAGCAGTATTTCCGGATAGAGAAGGGTCACTTTCCTCGATACTTCAGGGTCTTTCGCCATATCAATGGCTGAGCGCATCTGCAGTTCAGCCTCTTTGTCGTTTTGCAGGTCCTTGAGGCGGGCTTGATGGTATGTCAAAAATGCCTGCTCGATTCTTTTATTGACGCTTTCCTGCTTGAGCCAGGCGTCAGTTTTGTCGGCGGCTCCTTTTGAATGGCATAATTCGAAGGCTTCTTGCAACCGTTTCAAGTACTTCTTCGCATCGTCGATTCTTTCCAGATCTATGCAGCCCTGGCTCATGCCTAGCAAAGCCGATACATACGCCGGAGCGTCGCCGCGTCCCTGAGCTTCCATTTCATCGAGATTGGCAGTAAGAAGCTCGAAGCCGCGCTCGTAATTGCCCAATTCGAGAAGCCCGCAGCCCAGGCTGTTTGCCTGATATGAATGGCCTGATCCTTCCTTTCTGCTGTTTTTGTAGAGAAATTCGGAGTATTTGACGGCCTTTTTCAAATCGCCTTTGCGAATGGCCATAACCTGCAGTTGGCTCACTTTCATCGGCAATTCCAGGCTCACGTGCTGGGGCTGCTTGCCGGCAAGGATTTCCTCTATCACGCCGGCTATGCCTTCTGTGGCCAACTCATTGGCCTTATCCCATAAGCCCTCTTCCTGTAAGCAAGTGGCCAGATGCGACAACCATATGTGTTTTATCGAAGTCCTCGTCATCGTGACGAGAAAAATGCCTAATAGAGATCCGGCAAAGGCCAGCGGCGCATTCAGGTGAAACATGAAGGCGAGCACAAAGGTCATAAAGGTGGCCGTCATCAGAGCGAAACCGCCCTGCACGAAAAGAACGAGCTTGATCGTTCTTGCCGTTGCGTTGCTTTTGGCACGGGCTAGCTTGAAGGCATCGGAATCATGTGATTTCTTCGTCATAAGCAAGCTAGCCTCGAGAGCTGACTCACCCTTTTATGCCCAGTAGCGATGCTGATTCTTTACTCGACAGTTACCGACTTGGCCAGATTGCGTGGCTGGTCTACGTCTTTGCCCAGATAGTCGGCAATGAAGTAAGACATCAGTTGCATCGGCACTACGGTGAGCAGCGGGCTGAAGAATTCATCCACCTGCGGAATCGTCAGAACCGTGTCGAATGTCTTGGCGGACTGCTCATCTCCCTCGCATGCTACGGCAATCATCTGAGCATTGCGTGCTCGTGCTTCCTGGGCATTGGAGAGAGTCTTCTCGTAAACGACACCTGGCACGATCACTGTCACTACCGGCACTTTCGAATCGAGAACGGCAATCGGTCCATGCTTCAATTCGCCGGCTGCATATCCGGAAGCATGAATGTAGCTCAGTTCTTTCAGCTTGAGAGCGCCTTCGAGCGCCGTCGGGTAATTGAATCCGCGACCGATGAAGACGACATCGTGAGCATCGGCATACTTCAAGGATGCCAGACGGATATCGTTTTCCCGGGCGAGAATCTGCTCGAGAAGGGTCGGTATGGCATTCAGATCGGACTTCAGCTTTCTGGCTTGCTCTGCCGTTATAGCGCTGCGTTTTTCGGCAAGATAAATGCCTAGCAGATAGAACGACGTCAATTGCGCCAAGTATGTTTTCGTGGCTGCCACCGAAACTTCGATACCGCATTCGGTGACAATCAAATTGGGTGTGATTTGCGCTAAATGCGAGTCGGGGCGGTTGGTTATGCCGAGAGTGAAGGAGCCCAGCTTCTTCGCTTCTTCCAGCGCTGCCAGCGTGTCGGCTGTCTCTCCTGACTGGCTGACGGCAATAGTCAAACTGCTCTCGTTTACCATCAGGCGTCTTCCGCGGATCTCCGAGGCGATGTCGACGGCCACCGGTATATTGCAGAGCTGCTCGATGATCAATTTGCCGACCAGGCTGGCATGGTAGGCGGTTCCGCAGGCGACTACTTGAATGCGGTCGATGCCTTTTACTTCCATGTCGCTCAAGTGGACGCCATAGCTCTTGGAGAGCGCGTTTTCTTCTTCGTTATTGGTGGGCGAGTTGCCGTTGGGAGTGATGTGCGGAATGAAACTGACCGGCTTGGTCGGATGAACAAGATATTTTGCCAGGGTCTGGCGCAAAACCAGCGGCTGCTCATGGATTTCTTTGAGCAGAAAGTGCTTGTAGCCGCCTTTGTCGATCACATAAGGATTGCTATCGAGCGACATCGGACGGCGCTTCACTTCTTTGCCGTCGAAGGCGAAGAGGCGCACTCCATCGACGGTGATTTCAGCGATTTCGCTTTGCTCCAGACGCACGACTTTATTGGTGTATTGGCGCACAGCCATGCTGTCGGAGGCAAGGAAACTCTCATTGTTGCCGAGGCCTACCGACAATGAGTAATGTTGATTGATCGCATAGATTTTATCGGGGTGTTTCTGGCTGACTACGCCCAGCGCATAAGCGCCGCGCAGGCGTTCGACTGCCTTGAAGATGGCTTTGAGCATGTCCTTTTCTCTTTCGTATTCTTTCGAGATCAGGTGTGCCACCACTTCAGTATCGGTGTCGGATTCGAACGTGCAGCCTTCTCTGATAAGCTCATCTTTCAAGTCTTCGTAATTTTCGATGATGCCGTTGTGCACGACCGCAATTGTTTTTGATGCAT
>JAYRNY010000666.1:0-4734 GCA_041911975.1 bacterium
ATTTCTTTACCATCCAGGAGTTTACTCCTGATAGCGGAAGCCTTCTCGCGATTCTCGTCAGGGTTACCTGCAGCGGCTACTGTCTCCTGAAACCTCCGTATGATCTCAGCCCTTCGCGGGTTTTGCCCTACAGTCGGATCCTTGGCTACAGCATCTCCACTGTTGCTGGACATTTGAACCTGGTCATAGCTGAATTTACTGCCACTATCACCGGTACCAAAGTAACGATCTGCGTTGCCTGGATATTGCCAACCAGAGCGCGATAAATGCTCGGTAGACGATACCTGCCCATTTCGGTTATCGAATAGAATCTCTCCCGATTTGCCGCTGCTGTAGATAGTTGACTTGGAACCTTCATCTACTATTTCCATATCTCCATAGACCGCAGACGCAGAAGAGTGGCCACCACTGGATGTGTCCGCATAACTAGCGCGCTGCTTTTCATAGAATTGCCTCATGTCGTCGAGACTGAATTCATCATTGAATCTGTCTGCTACCGTATCCCTGCGCGCCGCCGCGCCAGTCGTGTAGTCAGAGGATTCATATGCTGCACTTTGAACCATAACGAAAAACTCCGTAGTAACTTGGGAAGGCCAGTGCTCTAACGCGATTGCCGCACCGTTCAATTTCCATGGCTGTATTCTAGGTATCGGCTCGGGCAAATTGCGGGCAAACCAATTTGCCTATTCATTCTCGAATAAGAAAAGGCCGCCGCCGCCGCCACCGACACCACCACCGCCTCCACCTCCGCCGTAACCTCCGCCATCAAAGCCCCCACTGTCGTAGCCTCCGCTTCCACTGGAGCTTCCGCCTCCACTGGAGCCTTCGATTGCGCGCGAGCTACCGCTGCCACCGCTGCTTCCGCTTGCACCGTAGCCCTCGCTTCCGTAATAGCCTCCGGTTGCCCCATCGGCGAGAATTCCCGAGTCCACAGCTCCATTAGAGTCAATACCGGAGCCTGCGCTGCCACTGCCGGAAGGCACCGTACCTGAATCAACATTTCCGGCACCGAATTCGTTGCCTGTGTTTTAATTGGACAGCCTGTCGCCGATAATCACGATTCTATCTACATCGTCGCCGCCAGACTCGGGTGCAACATACCCACCACCCAGACCTGAAATGGTGCCGGCAAGCTCCCAACCAGTTTGATAGCTACTCGCTTGTGACGAACCGCTCAGGATCCCCGAACGTTTGCCCCAACTATAAATCAAGTCAGCAGAGACCATGCCATATGCCGAAATCAAGCTTGGAACCGGTATTCGCAAATCACCAATTTGCAGAGCGTTGTTGGTAACAAATCTGGAATTCTCAAAGAAATGCTCTGCGTTGGCGATATCCGGATCTCCCCTTCTTCCGGCTATATCTTGCGGCAATCTATCTTGATATTTTGTAATCCCTTGCCTGAGCGCGAAAAGATAGTCGTATGCTAGTTCCTGCTGCCTGGCCGGATCATCTGTTTGAAGTTGTGCTCTGGCTGAAGCTGTCGCAATCAACAAGGCCGTGCGCCGGTCCTCTGTTGCAAGCGTGCCATCTCTCGGTATCTGCCTGTCAAGCCACCTAATATCGTTCACAATATCTTGGGGCCTATCATAAACTCCAAACGGGGCACCAGAGAAAACACCTTGCTGTAAGCCGCTTTGCACCTGGCTCTGATCCACTGTCGCAAGGGCGTTTCGCGACGCGGCAATTCGATCTATCACGCTTTCAGAATCCAGCAAAGAACCTCGAGAGTCAGCAGCACTACCGGTCCTGTCCATCGAACGCGAAGTCGCGTCCAGCTCGCTTCTGGTGCTGCTTCCCGACATGGAAACAGTGTCTGTTGAATAAGGCGTGGAAGTTGAATCTATTTGACTTCCGGTCTGCGTGCTGGTCTGCTCGCCTGAGCTAATCTCCAGAGCAGGAAGCGAGTCCGCCCCAGAGCTCGTGGCGGCATAACCGTCAGTGCGATAAGGAGAGGAGCCCTGAGCCCACTGATCATAAGCCTCTTGAGACATCGCTCTGCGTGCTGCGACATACTCTCTCATTTCACGAATGTCAGGATCTTGGTATTCCATTCTGGAGCCGGAAACAGCCATGTTGACTCTCCTTTAGTAAAAACGAGCGCGAATCCAGATCTTCGAACGCAGCGCCCTGGCACTTTGTTTCGAAATTATTCGGCTCCGGATACGCAACTTGGTAATCTGCTTGCAATAGTAAGTGCAAGGTGCGGTCAAATAACGGGCAAGACCGAAATAATCGCACCCATTATTTGAGAGATTTCAAAACTATTTCTGCGAACTACCTTCGCTCAGGCATGGTCAGACGAGAAATTGGATCAATCAATATGTGCTGTCGACCATCGACAGGCTGGCGGCCGGGCAACGGCAAGGTGTTTAAAATTTCCCTGGGTGTGGGCAAACCATGTCCAGGTCTGGGCAGATTGCCGACCACGTCACGAGGATTCGGCAATCGATCAAATCTCGGCAGTGGCAATGTGCCGATTGAACCGCGCGGATCAGGAAGATTGCGCGTCAGGTCGCGTACATTCGGTAAGACAATGCGAAATTCGGGACGTGTTTGAAATCGGGCATCATTCCTTGGATCAAATCCTCTATTGATTCCGGGATCGATTCGAATATCAAATCTAGAGGACCTCGCAACGATACCGCGATCAATTGAAGGATCGCAGCGCCGATCGATGATACCTCGATCAAGCCTCCAAGCGGGCTCGCGCGGGCAAATGCGCTCAGGCTGACTCGAACGTCGCCCATATTGATCGAGCCCTGTGCCGTACAGACAGCCGCGCGGATCTTCAATATAAAGTCCGCTGCCGCGCCCTTGCACTAAGTGATCGCCTCTCTGCTGCCTGCTGTTTAGGTCAGTAACCCGCTCGATCAAATAATGGAATGCCCGCGGATCTCTTAGCTCTCTCGCGTCATCTCGAAGCGTTTGACCGGCTTGTTCCCAACAATCTGCAGCCAGCATTCTATTGATACGGTGAGCTTCTTCTTCAATGGGATCGCGGTGGCAATTTTCTCTTTCAATATTCACGACTCTCTCTCCAGCGTATATGTCTTTCAGTTGCGAAACTTCAAAGCAAGAACCGCATTTTCAGGCGCTCTGCCTTTGTGCCACCTCATTTGATACCAGCCAATCCGGGCAAACGGTGGTCACAATGATGGGGAAAATACGCAGCAAAGAGCGCATGTTTGCTGCGATCCGCATCCTTATATAGCAATCGAGCGCACAGCGCACGGCGAGTTTTCAAAAGAGCTTGACCCTATTTTGCCCGAACTGATTGGTATTACATCAGGTGACAGGCCGCACCGGCACCAGTTGATAAAAGGAAAGCACGCTGATGACAGAGACTCAATCTTACTACCATTCTGATACGTCCAATCAAGCGGCTGCAACAGAGAGAGAGACGGCACTGGCAAACACAAGATTGCTGAATGAGTTCCTGGGTCACACCGATACAAAAGGCACGTTCTCCTCAGGTGAAGACAACAAAATCGGCGAACACATTCTCCCTGGCGTTGACCTCACAGGTTTCGATCAAGAGACAGAGTACAAGAGTAGCGGCATGCTCGACTCAGCTTGGCATACCGTAAAACATATCTTCATCAGAGACGACACTGTCGCAGACAAGATGAGAGATTCCATAGTAGCTAAGATGTCGCCGGAAGAGCGCAAGCAATACGACAGGGAAGAGGAAGCGTTAGAAAAACATCGCAGCGAAGTCAGAAATTGGGGATTGCAGATGACACTGGAGCCGGGACCACGTCCCAAGAACCCGAGCACTCCCATGCACGACGCTATCCAAAAGCGGCTTGAACAAGCAGAGCGAGATATAGAAAAACAAGTTCGCGCTGGGATGACCCCCGAAGAGAGAAGGGCTCTAGACGCGGAGATGACGGAGTACATCAAAAGCACTCAGATCGGACGGCGCCCGGTAGACCCTTTGGGAACTGGCGGATTTCAGCCATTGCCCACTCCTGGACCGGCCATAAGAGAATACTATAGACGTATCGCCCAGGCTGCAGAGACCTACTTACAAAAGCACTAAATACGGTACCAGCACAACCGGCACCGGCAAATTACTATCGGATGTGAACCGATTTTAGAAAAAGGAGGAATCCCCAATGACATACGACACGCCCCCGCCGCCAGCACGAACGGAAACAACAGTTTCGACTCCAATCGACGTCGACATGCGGCAACGGCAGGGAGACTTGCGTCAAACCGGCAGTCAGCAGCTGAATCAAGCAGGGCAGTTGCGCCAGGAAGGAAGACTGCAGCAAGACGGGCGGCTTCAACAAAACGGAACATTGCAGCAAAATGCAGACGGCAACACTCTTAGAACCGGAGATGTACGCAGCTCCAATCAAATAGAAGCAGGCGGAGGCGGCGCTGCAATTGACAATCATTCAACGGTCAACAAAACCGACAAGAGTGTGGCCATGGGCAGTCAGTTCTTGCCTGAATGCACGGTAGGCCTCAGTATTGGTGTGCCGGGAAGCGGAGCCTTTCAGATAGGCGTGCCCAGCAAAGAGTGCATACGAGAGCGCGGTAAAGCCACAGAAGCTCTGGCGGCTTCACAAGCGGACATTGCCAGGTCGCAAGCCGATGCAACAATCGCGATCGCGCGAGCCAATGCAATGGCTGCAATTCGCAAGGCAGAGACAACCGCTGCAGAATCAATCGCCAGAACGGAGGCGGACAAAGAAGTAGCATTGCAAAGACAAGACGACAGTC
>JAYRNY010000667.1:0-2692 GCA_041911975.1 bacterium
AAATCAGGTACATACGATCCTGCAACCGGCACAGTAAAAGTAACCTATTACCAAAACTGGAATTTCATGAAAGGTTCGGCCAAATTCAAGCTGAACAAACTGGGCAATAGAATGGATGGCAGCTTCAAACAAGCGCTGATACTTGGCGGAACGTGGATCCTCTGGCGATAGGGAAACTGCCCCGGTTTTCTCTGGCTCCCCTTATCAGACCGATTCATACTGCATAAGATTGCGCACGAAGACCTGCGCAAGCTCAAATGACTGAATTCGAGCCAAACTCAATGAGCGAGCCGCAGTCGAAAGTTCAACGATCTTCTTCCTCTTTTGCCTCGAGCCGTCTAAGCTCTTCCATACTTTCGACTGCCATCTTATTGACCTCACTGATTATATGCATCAGCCGCACCATCTGATGCTGATCGGGCTGTACGTCACGGGCAAATCTGTTTAGGTCCTTTGTTAACAGACGCAATACCACATCACAACTGTGAATCACTCGACGCGATCGCTCCTTCAAGACAAGATTCACAGTTTTGCCGGTGTGAGCAGCCCGATATTGGGTACGCAAAGCAACCCACTCGCCTTCATCTCTCCAGCGCTTGAGCGTGCCTTTGGGCACTCCGGTCTTTCGAGAAAGAGAGCGGAGATCGGCAGTCGGCATCAACAAATACAAGCTCAGAGCTTCCTGCTGTTTTCGCAAATCATCATTGAATTCCGACATCAAATGCAATCTGGCGAGGGGACCAGTCTCTGCTCTTTTTTCGACGAGGCCAGCAGTCAGGGCTAAACATCGGCTATTGGAGTAGATGCAATAGCAGTGTGCATCCAGTCTGAAGATTATGCAATAACTATTACGCTTAATTTCAGCATCCTTCTTCGCCTAGTCTGGTCCATATTCAGGCTCAGATTCGCCTAAAATACTCCTTACACCGGAGTGTCGTCATGAGTCTGCGCTGGAACCCTAGATTGAGGCTTGCCAGGAAGTACTTCCTGCTGCTGCTGTTACCGATCATAGTGCAGCTATGTTCCGTGCTCGCCCTGATTTGCTTATATCGAGAATGCGAGCTTTACCCGCTGAGAGCCATGCAAGACGTTGAGATAGCGGAGGCGGCAAGCCGGTACGCCCTTTACTCATTTGTCGTGCTCAGGGCCCTGAAGCAGTCTATTCAAAATCAAGGTCCTGTGGACGGCGACTGCCTTCACTACATGAGTCATGTGAGCGCGGAAGGCAAAAGACTGGCTGAGCTCTGGTACGAATTTCCGCGCCGCCGCAATCAGACAATTTCATACTGGAATAAGCCGATTGGCGAGGAGGAAAAGAAACAGTTCGATTACAGAGCTCGTTTGGTCGAAGCTAGCTCGAACGTTTTAAATCAAACGGTATCAGCTGCCCGGCAGTCCAGCGTCAGCGCCACAAAGCACAGAGCTTTCCTGGATGCACGTGGACGTTTCGTCTATGCACGCGATGCTTTTGTCGGCAACCTGATTCAATTGAAAGCGGGTCACCCCGTGGACCCGACCAGTCAATTTCGTCTCAGGCAATTTTGCACGACTGTGGCAATCGCGGTCACTGCTATCGATATTGTTTTTGTACTGCTGATAGCGCTCCTCTTTACCTTTGACATTCTAAAGAGGCTCAAGACAATGCGCGACAACACGGAGCGCCTGACCTCGGACCGCAACTTGAACCCGGTGGTGAGCGGCAGCGACGAAATCAGCGAACTCGATCGGGCCTTTCACGAAATGGCGTATGTGTTGAAAGAGACAACGCGCGCGCATAAAGCCATGATTGAAAATGCGCAAGATTTGATCTTCTCCATGGATGCCGGCGGGCGTCTAATTTCAATCAACCCGGCTGCGCAAACTCTACTGGGCTACAGGCAAGATGAGCTTGAAGGAAGCTGGTTCATTGACCTGATCGAGCCGGAGGAAGAAAGTGATACGCGGCGCAACCTGGCCACTGTCGTGGAAGGTGGAGAAAACATTCGCTTCGAGACTCGCGTCCTGCACAAGAATAAAACAATTGTCGAGCTGATGTTATCAGCCAACTGGTCGGCAAGCGAGAATTCGGCCTTTTGTGTCGCCCACGACATCACAGCCAAGAAGGCCGCCGACCGATTTCAACAAGAAGTAATCCAGATGGTCAGCCACGATCTGAGAAGCCCGCTGACTGTAATTTCAGGCTTCCATGCCTTTCTCGAGACAGGTATTTTCGGGCCATTGAATAAAACAGGACTCGACCAAGTAGTGACAGCCCGGCGCAGCGCGGAGCGAATGCTTGCCATCATCAACGACTTGCTCGATATCGAGAAAATGCAGACAGGAATGCTGCAGCTCGAAAACGCGAAAGTGAATCTAGACGAATTGCTTGATGAAGCGGTAAAAACGGCAAGCGCTCTTGGCAGTGACAAAAACATTCGCATTATCACAACGGCTGCAAATCTTTATGCATACGCGGACCGCCACCGCGTGCTGCAAATCATGTCCAATTTACTGACAAATGCCATTAAGTTCTCAAAAAAAGACGGCGCTATCAAGGTATGGACATGCGATGCCGACAGCCATGTCGAAATTCATGTCGAGGATGAAGGTCGTGGAATTCCAGCCTCTATGCTCGACTCTGTGTTCGATCGCTTCAGCCAGGTAAGGCCGGCAGACGCGACTTTCAAGGGAGGCTCCGGCCTTGGACTTTTCA
>JAYRNY010000668.1:0-4871 GCA_041911975.1 bacterium
AAATCTGCGTGACAGCTTCACTAGCTATTCCTGACCTTCGTTCTGTGCGCAGAGGGCTGGGAATTTTATCGGAATAGGCACCAGCGAGATAGATTCTTCGCCTAGTGAATATTCCACTTCCAAAAAAGTGTCGTGCGCGTTTTCAAAGTCTATGCACATGCACGTCGATTGAACCACGGCGGTGCCATGGGTTTGTCCGACGCGCATTTCACATGGTGTTATGTGTTTGATTTCGTAGCCATATTCAGGGAAGCGCGTTATGCAAATAATGTCAGACGACAGTCTTTCTGTGGCATCGAAACGTTCCACATGTAGCGATAAGCGTACATTTTCGAGAGAATATGCAAAATGACTTTCTCTTCCGATCAGTGGTGCCAGTGTAGCTGTGAGGTGCTTAACAGCTATGCCGTTCTGGTGAATACTCAGCGGACCATATTTGGTCGGGGTGTCAGGCGGCAATGGCTGCGCTGACTTGTTTGACTTTGGTTTCATTGTATTAACTCTTTGATTAGGTATGAAATCTCTCTAGATTTGGTGCTTCCCGGCGAGGACCAGACTAATGTTGTTGCTGTTAGCTGCGTTAGGGGTCTGCACGGGCAGAATCCCTTGTGACCTCCGGCAAACGCAAAGTCCTTTCGAAGCGGGGTCTGTTAGGCATCGGCAATGACGCCCTGAAGTTAAGGGCAATTATGACGCGCTATGGTTATTTTAGTATGGCTCTAGTCTAAATACATTACACTGCAAGGAAAATGTTGTTTGGCGCCCTCAACTTGAGTGAGAAAGCCCCTTTTGGGCGGCTTATGCTGAAGTCGTAAAGGCAATTGCTTGATATGCAGTTCACCAGCCGAGTTTCAAACTGATAGGCCCTTCCATCGGCGAGCCGTGATCTTGCCGTCAATAGAAGCGGTCATAGGCAAATGACATAGGGACCCGTCTCGCAATCATACTGAAGTAAATATGTGCCATCAAGTACAGTGTCATCGCGATAGCACATTCCGCTCTAGGCGGCGCAGGCGTCGCCTGCGATCGCCATCCCCTGTCCGTCAGTCTTAGAGCTTTCAATGGTCTGTCAGTAAAGCGGCTGTTCGTGTCGGCTGCTGCTGTGTTATCATAAAGTTTCATTTGATTTCCACCTGTTGTTATGAGCTACAGAAAGGGGTGGCGCTGCTATGTCTTTGTCTTATGCTGAACCTAAGTTCGAAGAGATTTGTCAGGCTATCGATGCATCCGGAGCAGTCTTCAGCCCCGATCTCTTGCGACGCTACCATCTTTCATTGAAGACGCGAAGGTTTGTCATCCTGAGCGGCACCAGCGGTAGCGGCAAGACATTACTTACGCGCGTGTATGCTAATGCAGTTCAGGCCAACTATTGTCTGGTCCCTGTTGCGCCAAATTGGACCACAAACGAAGACTTATTGGGATATTTCAATCCGCTGAGCAAGAAGTACTTCGATACTGATTTCAGTCTTTTTCTGCGTCAGGCGGCGAGAGCATATCAGTCTGCCATCAACGTGAATGAGGCGCCCGAGCCGTTTCACCTTGTTCTTGATGAGATGAACCTGGCCCGCGTGGAGTATTACTTCGCCAAATTCTTGTCAGGCATGGAGGTCCTCACCGGTGCCGGCCAGGCTCAAGTGACAATGTTCGGAAATGATGTGGTCGATCTGACGCCCAACCTATTCTTTGTTGGTACAGTAAACGTTGACGAGACTACGCAGGGCTTTGCCGACAAAATCTACGACCGCGCTCAAGTAATTGAAGTGACACATCATCGAGAAGAAGTAGCATCCCGTATTGAACATGCTGAAGTACAAGATGCGCTCATGGCAATATGGGATGCAGTGAATGATGTCACGCCATTCTCGATCCGCATTGTTGATGAAATTAACAGGTACGTCGCGGAAGCTGCTCGCCTCGGGGTACCTTGGGAAGAAGCTTTTGACGATCAGATTATTCAAAAAATTCTGCCGAGAATCAAAGGAACTGATATCAGGCTTGGTGCCATGCTCCAGAGGCTCAATGATATAACCGCAAACAGGTTCCATCGGAGTAATAGTAAGATTCAGCATCTCAACCATGGTTTTCACTCTAATGGAATCGTCTCCTTCTTCTAAGCTCAGATTTTTTGACGAAACAGGAACAGTGATTCCATTGCCGGTCGAGGGGAGTAAATGTGGCATTGCCATCGATGTTCCACAAGAGTGTTGGTCATACATCTCATTACAGTTTGGCACCCATTCGTTGAAAGTTTTTTTTGACAAGAAAGAGAAATTAGCCTACTCAGAGTGGCCATTATGCGGTCCTGGTCAGTATGAGCTCTATCTCGTCTGCCGTGACTATCGTGAGCGCCGGAAAATCACTTTGATGCCCAGGTATTTCACCGAGAGTGAGCTTTCCTCCATGCTTGATGAATTGACGGAAATTCTTCCGAAGTCAATCGCATTGCAATTGCTCGAATCTGGTGGACAATTAGGCTCGCTGGATCATAAGCCATCCATAGAGGATGAGTATAGTGAATTGCGTCGCGCCATCACCGGCACAACCGAAAGACTGGGACTTTTGCAGCTTTTGCCGGTCATTCAACGCGAATGTCACCATGTTTTGAAACCCCGTACAGAACTTCGTGATTCCAACCAGTTGAGAAGACCGGACATATCAAAATTGCCCGGGGTTATGTCAATGCCCGGCAATGTTCTTTCACCTGATCTTGTGTTTCGAATGTATGACATGACAGTTGAACGCTCGTTCGACACATATGAGAATCTACTTGTGAAGTCATACGTTGAAGCTTTGCGAGGTCGGTTATCGAGACTGCAAGACAAACTGGAAAAGGCGTCGCCGGCGCTGGTCGATGACATCGAATCTCTAGTTGGCGAATTCAATCTAGCATGCGCACGTGCGACTTTTTTGAGGGAGGTGAAGCTCCCGACTGTATTCACCGGGCGTGTAACCATGGTCCTTTTAAAGAACCCGGCATATCGCATCGTATTTGAGGACTACCTGGCGCTCAATCAGCAGTCGTCGGTAACATTGGAAGAAGCAGCGCTAAATGATCCACTCAATCAGTTTCCCTTTCTCTATGAATTGTGGGCAAATCTCAGAGTGCTGAACGCTATGCTGCAAGTATGCGTCGAGTCAGGCTTTCGGTGCGTTAGTCACAACTGGGTTAAAAGATTCAATAAGGGGATCTTTATTCAGATGACAAACAATGAAGAGGATGCAATCGAGCTGATCTGTCCAACCACAGGACGGCGAGCCATCCTGGCAAGCTGGGTACCGGATCATGGAAATGAGGTTCTGTCAGATACTCCCAATCATGAGCGGCTCATTGCCCTGGCCATATTGATCGATTCCCCTGGAAAACAGCCCATAATGCTGGTGTTCGATCCTGAGTACAGAGTCACCGCCAAGGGCACGGACAAAGTGGCGGACAAAAAGAGCAGTGCAAAAGAAATAAGTGCAAGAAACATGCGGAAAAACAGCATAACGGCAAAGATAGAGGCTGCGAAAAACGAAATTGTGGAAGCCCGAAGGAACATCGAGCCAATGAAAGAAGATGTAGCCGATCTGATTCGCTGGGTAGATTTGTCGAAAGCGTCTGATTCAGCCCGCATAATTCCGTACTCAGCTATGTTGTATCCAGGTCCTCGAAGGCAATTTTCTTCCGAGGTGGAGGCGTTGCCGGCGCTCCCGTCCGACGGTGATGGTCTGCAAAAGGCAATTTGCGATGTGCTCCGTCGCTATTTGGCATGAGGAAATTTCGCCAAGCGCTTCTCTTCTCGCCCCCGTAAGGGAAACTCCCAAAAGATCAGGCGGTACAAGCGTGCTGGGCGCCAGTGGGACGTAAGTAAGGTTTCTGCCTTATCAAACAGAAGACTGGGTCCACTTCTTCGGCTTCAGCCATGACCTTGAGAAGCACACAGTGGTCTTCCAAATATGCAATTCCTCGCCAGGTTTTTACTTGCTGGCTGGCCAGGACCACCGGCGCACCGCTCACCAAAGCAAAAGCTGACCAGACGCAGTTTTCAATTCATACTGTGAAAGCGCTCTTACTAAAAACGCTACCAACTTTGGTAGCGCTTTTAGTTGATTTTGATAGGGCGTTATCGTACTGCTTCAAGGAAGCGTAGGTCATACATCCAGTCGTCACCGGTTTGATCGCTGAGAACGCTGATCATGCCGGTACTCATAAAGGACATTTTTAAGATTTCCCATTGTTCGTCGCTAATCTCACCGTACTGGCAGCTCAGTCCGCCGGATTCCCACATAATAGTCACAGACCTGCGATCGTTGGCATTAGAAATCAAGTCATAGCTGCCCAAGCGAGTAACTCGACCATAATGCCATCGAAAATCTTGTCCTACTCGTTCGGCCTGAGCAGTTTCCATAGCGTCAGAATCTGCGCGTTGGATTCGGTCATGGGATTTCTCTTTGGGCATGATGTTGTCTCCTTATTGATGTGGTAGGACGGTCACACTATGAGAAGTAAGTGGCCAACTTTAACCAAAGAACTTC
Organism: bacterium; assembly: GCA_041911975.1. Lineage (GTDB taxonomy): Bacteria > Cyanobacteriota > Vampirovibrionia > Obscuribacterales > Obscuribacteraceae > QKMZ01. Next base: position 4,516 of record JAYRNY010000668.1, read on the forward strand.
AAAGGCGAGCAAACGGTCCAATCAAATCCGCTCAATTCGTTTCAGCCATCAGCGATCTGGCAGCTGAGTTGTTTGAGTAGAAAATACTCTAAAAATATATCCTCTCGACAGCCTCTCCGGGAGACCGTTGAGAGGATTTCTACTTTTAACAGTGCTAGCTGAGCGCCCTGCTAGATTCACATAACATCGAGTCTTCAATGCCTTGCGAGTCCGAGTCCATCCTCGAATTTGCATGATTCACACGCGTAACCATTTTTACAGAAAGGAAGTATCCTCCACTTTTCCTCGTCGTTCCTGCGCTTGTTTCAAAATTGGTTTCTGGGCTCTGGTGCCTGATTTCCTCACTATTGCGCCAC
>JAYRNY010000669.1:0-2200 GCA_041911975.1 bacterium
CAGATTGCCATCAACGGTCGCTTCGTGGCCAGCAATGAGCCGCAGGTGATCAAAGAAAAGATTGAAGAGCAGCTGAAGAAGCTGGGCAAGAAGGACGTCGCGTGTACAGTCAATGCCGACGCTGAGTCTAAACAGAAAGACATCGTTGCTATCATGCAGGCGGCTGCCGAAGCGGGCATCAAGCGCATGCGAGTAGCTACGCAACAGGCAGGCTCGTATTAGCGAATCCGCTCGTAGCGAGCTGAAAGTCTTTCTCTTGCTTGGATTGATCGGGCATCCGGTCTCGCACTCGCTGTCGCCGGCGATGCATCTTGCCGCGATGAAATACATCGCTCGAGATGGAGACTATCGTCTCATCGATGTACGTGAAGAAGAGCTTGATGCGAAGCTCGCTTCCATGCACAAAGAAGGCTACGCCGGCTTCAACGTGACAATCCCGCACAAGCGGGCACTTTTCGCGCGCTGCATCGGCAAGAGCGAAGAAGCGCTGCGCACGCGGGCGGTCAATTCCGTGAAAATTCATCCGGATGGAAAGTTGATTGGTCACAATACCGATCTGCCTGCCTTTAGCCAATCGCTGGAGGCACACTTCGGCAATCGCATCCGGCAAAGGGCTCTCATTCTTGGCGCCGGCGGCGCTGCAAGAGCTGCGGTCGCGGCACTTGTCGATCTGGATTTTCAGGATGTAAAACTGCTTGTCCGCAATCCGGAAAAGCACTCACTGTCGGATTTTTTCTTGAGCGACAAACTGATTGCCGGAGAGACAATCAATTTGGTGAGAAGCGAGGATTTTGACAAACAAGAATTCGATGTCCCGCAGCTCATCATTAACTGCACACCGCTTGGACAGGCATCAAGCGACATTCCTGAGTGGGTCGACCTGATGTTCAAGCGAGCAGGCGATCGCGCCTTTTTCTTCGACATGGTCTATTCAAAAACAGACTTACCTACGCCCATGATACAGGCGGCATCAAAACGCTCAGTGGCAAGCGTGGACGGTCTCGATATGCTGGCACGCCAAGCAGCACTGGCATTCGAATTCTGGACCGACCAAAAGGTGCCACCAGATGTGATGCTCAATGCGCTGAAAGAATGAACGGCTCTTTCCTGAAAAACTACATCATCACTTGACCGTCGAAGAATATCGGGACGAGTTGCATCGCCAGCCCGAGTTCTCCTTCGATTGCCAGCACGCCTGACAGTGCTGCCTGCATGGCAGTCATGCTGCCATCCAAAATTTGTTTGAGATCATCAGAGCTGACCGAGATAACGCAGTCGGCTTTGCCGTTAGGATTGGCGTCATTGCTGATGTCTTCAAAGGTCACTTCACCGTCGTTGATTTTCGTGAGCACCATCGAACCATCCTGGCCTCGCACAGCAAAGAGATAGGTAGCGGTTACGTTGCGTGCAGCTTCCGGTCTAAAACGCTTTTGAAGTTCTTGAATGGTGTTTATGCCTGACACTGACTGAATCCTATTTTTAAGAGTGTGTGATCGAGCAGACGAAATTTCGGCGAAAAGCCGCTCAACGAGCTGATTATATCGCACGGGCAAATTTATAGCGTTGGCGCTCCTTTCTGTGATTTTGTTCATCGTGGCGTCTCTTATAATGAGTTACTCGTAAGAGGTCTTGCATATGACTGAAAGCGGTTTCGGCGACAAAAGACGCGCCCTGTCGAGCGTCAACAAAGTGCTCAGTTCAATCGTTTCGTCCCTGAATCTGGACAAACGCCTGAAAGAGCACACCCTAATGAATCTCTGGCCGACAATTGTCGGAGAACCCTTTGCATCGAAATCGAGACCACTTTTCATCGATCACGAGGGCAGTATCGTCATTGCGGTAAGCGAAGCGGCAGTAGGGCAAGAGTTGAGCCTGATGCGCCCGCAGCTCGTCAAGAGGCTGAGAGTGGCCGGCAATGGGCTGGGTGTTGAGGTTCGCGGTATTCGATTTGATATGAAGCACTTCCATAGAAAGGAAGAATTGCCGGCAGTCAGGCAAGCGGCGGAGCTGTCGAACAAGATGCGTCAGGAAAATACACCGGGTGCCGATGAACTGGCGGCCGTATCTCTAAGCGAAGACGAAGAAGCGGAAATAAAAACACTTAAGACTCGCTTAACCGCTGCCGACGGCGAACACCCGCAATTGCACGATCGTATTGTCGCTCTTTATGAAAAGGAACTAAGGGCGCGCAAATGGATGG
>JAYRNY010000670.1:0-4630 GCA_041911975.1 bacterium
AGTCTTCCATAGGTTTCGTACCCACGCTTAAAATCATGCCTTAAATGCACTCTATCAACGAACTGTTTTCGACTTGTTAAACGGCTTGCAAACGCTCATCTGGTTTGAAAAGTTCAATTTCCGTCAGTAAATCGGGCGGCGGAATCAACTGCAACATACATAACTTTCGTTACCGATTTACTAATTTCTCCAGGATGTTTCGAGCTGACCTTTTACTGTTCTGTACGAAACAATTTCATCTGGGACTGGCTTTATATTGGTCAGACTCGGGTAAAGAACACTAAATAATCTGATCAATGAGATCTCAGCGAGCAAGTTACTTGCGGTAAACCATCATAGATGTGTCGAGTAAAAAGGAACCACCTGTGCCTCGATTGAAGAGCGGAATTTTCACTCTTGCCGAAGCAGGATTGATTCTTGTTGCAGTGCCGTTGATTTTTCAATTGGGGCTGACATTCGCTCTTTCGCAAGCATTGTCGAAAATTGAAGAACAAACGATTGTGCAATTGCATTCAAAGGCGATAATCTCGGCGGCCTGTCAGGTCACCCAACAGTTCCTAGCTGTGGCGATGACGCTTACTAACTGGCGTTTCCAACACAATCCGTCTATACCCGTCAAGTATCTGAAATCGACTCGTACTGCCCACGAGAGTATTGAGCAATTGATCAAATTGACGAAGGGCAATCCGGAAGAGCGCGAGCGCGTTGAGAAGATCGCAAAACTTGGTGTGGAAGCTGACGCTGTGATTGCACAGTTTGCTCACCCCTTAGAGTCTGGTGTTACGCCGGACTTAGAGAAAGCGCGGTTTCGCTTTGAGGTGACCCGTTGCGTTGTGCCGATGGCCAATGAGCTGAAAAAGCTGCTGGCGCAAGAGGAAAAAAGGCAGACCGAAAAAATACCAGACCTCAACAATTTACTCGGCATCATTGTCATTGGGCTCATGGCAAATTTGTTTCTCTCCGGTTTCTTGGTCCTTTTCTTCTCGAAATCAATCCTCTCTAGAATCAACGCACTGACAAGAAATCTGAAGCGCTGTGCCGAGAGAAGAGAGCTGGCGCCCAATCTCGAGGGCCGCGATGAATTTGTGCACCTCGATGCAGTTTTCCACCGCCTCGATGATTCACTGACTGCGGTTGAAAAACGAAAGCGTGAATTTGTGGCGATGATTAATCACGATCTGAGAACTCCGCTCACTACGCTTCAATACATTCTCGCGCTTGCACAAAAAGGCACCTACGGCCAGTTTAGTGAGGACGAAAAAAACACGCTGGCGCAACAAGAGGAAGAGCTGATCAAGCTCATCGATTATGTCAACGATTTTCTAGCCGAAGAAAAGATGAAGTCGACTAACGACAAGGCTCATGGCGGTGCACTCGAAATTGTTAGTGGTGGCTGACGATGCGATTCCCGTTGGCATTTAAAGGAATATTCTTGATTGCGGTTCCGCTGGCAATCGAGTTTCTCTCTCTCGGTTGGATGTGGTCAAGTGTCGTTGATGCGAACAATCAAGCAAAAAAAGAAGCGTATGCTCAAGACATCGCTGTAGAAGCAAGTAAGGTTCTCATACAATTCTTCTCATTGGGATCAAAAGTTTATGCCTACCGCGCTGCTGAGTCTGCTGATGAAATCGAGAACTTCCAATCGCTCGAAAGAACAATGAAAGGCGCGACCGGAAGGTTGGTGCTTAAGGGCAAAGATCTGGATGATGCTGAACAGGCTCACATCAGGCGCATCGAGGCGCGCATGGATGGCGTGCTTGGTTTGGTCGGCAGCTATGTCAGAGAGATGTCCAGCCCGGCGCATATTCTTGGCTCGTTCAACGTGGCCGATTTTAGAGAACGGCTTATTGCCCAGATGGAACCTGTGAAGGAAGAGATTCAGCACTTTACTGACTTGAGCAAGACTTATGATACTTATGGGCAGTGGACGAAGAAGGCGTCCCGTCAGCGGCATATATTGCTGATTGTTTCCCTTTTTACGCCGAATATACTAATTGCGATTGCCCTTGCCTTGTTCTATACGCGACAGATTCGCAATCGCATTCGCCAGATTGACTTGAATGTCACTCGGTTTTTGAACGGACGTTTGCTGAGCTCTCGCATGATAGATGAGGATGAAATTTCCGATCTTGATGCGGCATTTCATTTGACCACCGAAAAACTTATCGCCGCAGATCTGGAAATGCAGAATTACTATGACTCAATGCAGAAAAATCTAGTTGAGCCGCTGCGCACTCTGCGTGAAGTTTTGCAAGCATCGGCTGCAACTGAAAGCCCGCTTACGGAGACGGGCAGGGCCAAAGTAGCCAGGAGCGTGGGGACGGCCGACCGTTTGATTTCGCTGATTGAGGAACTTGGAAAGCTTGATAAGTTTATCGCCGAGGAGCAGAAGCTGGATATTGCCGAGTGCCGCCTTGAGGAGATGCTGTCTTCATCAATTGCCTCTGTAGCTGAATTTGCCGCCAGGAAGGACATATCTATCACTCTTGAGTGCAAAGAAGATCTGTCTGTTAAAGCTGATTCTACGCGTCTCATCCAGCTAATCGTCAATTTGCTTTCTAATGCCATAAAATTTTCCCCTCCCGGCTCGGCAGTCAAAGTTATAACCTCTCACACAGACAATGCCTTTGAAGTCCACGTTCAAGATCATGGACCGGGCATTCCACCTAATGAAAGAGCTCGTCTCTTCAAGCGCTTCGAGCAGATAGAATCGATTGCCTCCAAAGACATAAAAGGAAGTGGTCTGGGGCTTTCAATTTGTCGCGATGTTGTCGCAGCTCACGGCGGCGAGATTGGAGTGAACAGTGAAGTCGGCAAAGGCAGCGACTTCTGGTTTCGCATTCCTTTGTAAACGCTCCGTGCTCAGCTGCGCTTCGCCCTCCGCGCGCATCCGTCACTCGCTTCGTCAATTTCGCATGTATGCTCGGCAGCACCCGTTTGATACTGAAGCCAATTAAAGTACAAGCCTGCCGGACACTCGCGTGACCGACAGACCTGCACACCCTGTTCCAAACTCGTTTCAAGAGCTGCGGGCTCGCCTCACGCAATGGCTGGAAATGGCGAGGAGAAGTCGGCGAACCCGCTGCGCTGGAGTAAGCTTACTTTAAGCAACCGGATGGACATTGGTTGGACAGCTGTTAGTTCAGTCGTCAGTTTCTTTGGAAACAAACTTACAGTCAGGTCTTATCTTGCGTAATTCTCTAAGCTTTTCCTGCGTCACCTTGGTGTTCGACAGCGTGACCTTTTGCAGGTTTTTCAGCGCCAGCAGCTTATCTAAATATTTGTCACTGATGCTTGTCCTGGACACTTTCAACTTGCGAAGCGCTTTCAATTTCGCCAGCTTCAAAATTGCATTGTCTGTGATCAGCGTTTCGGAAAGAATTAGCGATTGCAGCTTGGGGCAGCAAGCGACAATCGTGTTGACGGCAAAATCATGGATGCGCGTATGACCAATGTCGAGATTCTCTATTTTGGGCAGGGACTTGAGTTTGTTCAGGGACATGCCGTGGATGAGTGTCGATGAAATGTCCAGGCGTTTCAAATTCTTGAGTGCTGCTATGTACTGAAGGGCAGAATCATTAATGTCGGAACAACTCAAATCTAGGTTGGTAAGACCGGTCATTTTCGAAAGGGTTTTCAAATTCCCTTCCGAAATAGGTACGTCATGAAGGCGCAAGTGCTGCAGATCGTTAGGTTTCAGTTTGCAAAGCGCGTCGAAATACTGCATTCCTTCGGGAGTGGCAATCAGATAGAGATCCCTGTCATCTGGCACAATGACCATACCTTTCGGTTTAGCGATCATCTTGAGCGGCAGTGGAGTGTCGACCAGATGGATCATCAATGTTCCGACTGGTTTTTTCGTATCCGGAAAAGTTACTTGTCTTTCAGCTCGAGCTGCTTTTGTATCAAAAAACTGGATGCTCAGCGCAAAAAACAGGCATACAGCCAGCGTCGCATATCTTTTTGAGCAATTTGTCGAGATCATGAAGCCTCAATCGTCTCATCTGGTTTTTCAAGCGGAATGGTGAACCAGAATATCGTACCGCCATCAGGATTATCCTTCACACCGATCTGACCTTCGTGTGCTTCGATGACTTGTTTTGCGATTGGCAGTCCGAGACCGGTTCCTTTGTGTTTGTGCGCTTCCGATTCTACTTGTTTGAAGCGCTCGAAGATGTCCGCCTTGAAATTGTCTGGAATGCCAGGTCCCTGGTCGGCAATTTCCACGAGTGCAAATTCGTCTTTTCGTTTTGTCGTGATTTTTATCACACCGCCTTCAGGTGAAAACTTCACCGCATTGGAAAGCAGGTTGACGATCGCCTGCGTAAGCCTGTCGGCATCAGCGCTTACTGCCAAATCTTCGCCTTCCACTTTAGTGGTCAGGTGTTTTCCTTCAATCAAAGATTCGAGAGAAACGATTGAGGAGTACGCAACTTCTTGTATAGCATGCGGCTCCAGATTGAGCGTAAACTGCCCGGACTCGAATTTGTCATAGTCGAGCAGGTCGTTGATCAGCCGGAGCAGACGATCTGCCGATTGCTCCGCTCCATGAATTCTCTTTACGGCATTGTCGCTGAGTTGGCCCATGACGCCCAGGGCAAGCGATTCTAGAACGGCTCGAATCGACGCA
>JAYRNY010000671.1:0-3478 GCA_041911975.1 bacterium
GATGCAAAACAACCAGCTCCGCAACTGATGCATCTTTTGATAGAGCACTGGTTGGTGCAGGGCATTCCCTTTTTTCGGGAGCACCGTGAGTAATGCACGTTTGCTCGCTTGCGGGCAGGCTTACACAAGAGCACGGTTGAAACATTTCTTTGTTTGCATTGCATTCGGGGCAACGCCAGTCCTCGGGAAGTTCCTCAAATCTCGCAGCCGCAGGAGCGCCATGCGCAAGCTCTCCGCATGCCTCTTCATAAATAAAATTGCAAACCGTGCAGATTGTTTTTGCAGTTGCCATGGGAACCTCCGACCTTTCCAATACTGGACCTCTGTGTCCAGAATATATGGTTGGCTCGAAACCTGTATCATCCCTAAGTATGATCATGGGACTGGCTGTCGAAGCTTGTATTGCTCATTTCCCGGCCTCTAAGCTCTGTGCTTTGCGAAGATGGAATGCTCCACGCAGCACGAGTAAGACCAGAGGAAAGATACCGCCCACGACAAAGGTCACGTCCCCGATTATTCGAAGCCACGTAAATATCTGGAATTTGCTCGAATGTATGAATTCATAGCTTCGCGCAGACCAGAAGCCGTTTGTGTAGCTCTCGAGCATCTGGATGACGCCGGCTGGGAATATGTTCAAAATCAGCATAAGCAAGAGCCCGACGTTCAAACTCCAGAATGAAATGCCGCAGAGCTTATTGCTCCACGCATCTTCCTTCATGAGGTAGCGCGTGCAGAAAAGCACAGCCGCCACTGCGAGCATGCCGTATACGCCCATCAGTGCCGCATGCCCGTGGTTGGATGTCAGATATGTCGCGTGCTCGTAATAACTGACTATCGGCGTGTTGATCAAAAAGCCGAAGACTCCGGCACCCAGGAAGTTCCAAAATCCGACTGCAATGAGAAACATCATCGCCCAATAGTGCGAGAAGTTTTTGATTGAACCCTCTACTTTGGCAAGATGAACGAATTTCCATGCCTCCATGGTCAGGAGAGTAAGTGGAACTACCTCAAGCGCGGAGAACATCGCGCCCAGCGCCATGTTGATCGCCGGTTGCGCGGTCCAGTAATAGTGGTGTCCGATGCCGATGATGCCGCTGCCGAGATAAAGAATGATGTCCACATAGATTACAGAAAGCGCGGAGCGTTCCGACACCATGCCCAGGCTGCAGAAGAAATACGCGACGATAATTGTCGTGTACAACTCGAAAATGCCTTCCACCCAGAGGTGGACAACCCACCAGCGCCAGAAGTCGGCGACGGCGAAATTGGTGCCGGGATGATACATCATTCCGAATGAGAAGAAGAGCGGAATGGCAATTACTCCATAGAGGAGCATATAGGGCAAGCCGCCTTTGTCCTGCCCTTTGAGAAGAGGGCTAATGGAGCGAAATACTATAAATGCCCAGAGCACCATGCCTACAGTCAAAAGGATTTGCCAGAATCGGCCCAGCTCGAGGTACTCCCAGCCCTGATGACCGAACCAGAACCAGAGACTTCCCAGCATGTTCTTAATGCCCATCCACTCGCCGCAGATGCTGCCGACGGCGACGATCAAAATGGCAACGAAAAGAGCTTTTACAAGCCAGTGCTGACCAGCAGGTTCATTTTTTGAAAGCATTGTCGCCATGAACATTCCGGCTGCCAGCCAGGCGGTGGCAATCCAGAAAATGGAAAGCTGAAGGTGCCAGCTGCGCGTGATGCTATAGGGCAAGATGTTTCGAATATCTATGCCGTACAAGCCGCCCGCCTCGACTATGTAGTGAGCCGTTACGACACCGAATGCGGTTTGGAAAAGAAACAGCAGGACTACGACGATGAAGTAAGGATAGATAGATGTTTGCGAGCGAAATGGTATGAACGATTTCACGTTGTCTTTTAAACTGGTTCCATCTGGAGACCAGCCCAGACCGGGAAAAGCGCTAAGGAGAAATTGAGTGAAACCGATGCCGCCGACCAGCATGATCAAACTCATTGCGCTCCAGAAGAAGATCGCAGCATTGGGCGTGTTCCCGACCAGTTGCTCGGGGGGCCAGTTGTTCGTGTAAGTAAAATCCTTGCCCGGTCGATTTGTCGAGCAAGCCCATGCCGCCCATGCAAAGAAGCGCGTTAAGTTTGTACGTTCTTTCTCATCGCCGATGTAATTCGCCGGCAGGGGCAATTTTCCACCGCTACCAAATTCGGTGTCAAAAAGCTTGATATTTGCTTTGTAACCTTCGACCTGGGTGTCTGTATAAGTGAGAGTTTTGCTTTGCGGATCGTAACGGTTTTTCTTCAAGTCTTCGGCTAGAGATCCCTTCAATTCACCTTGCTGGCCTACTGTCAGTTGAGAAAAGCCTTTCTGGAATTTCGCCTGTGATTCCTTTTCTAAAGCTGTTTCAGCTTCTTGATGGAGATATTGGGCTGAGAAATCGGGTCCGTTGTAGGCACCATGGCCGAAAACGGAGCCGACATCCATTAAACCAAACTTTTGAAAGATACCCTGGCCGGCAACAATGTCTTCTCCTGTAAATAGAACATTGCCGGCAGTATCGACTACTTTGTCTGGAATGGGAGGAGCTTGCGTACTTGTTTCGTGTCCCATGAACATGAGGACAGAAAACCCGATAATCAAGACGAATAGAACGCTTAATTTCCATCTCCAGGACATATGATTTAACTCCGCTGAAGCGATTTTGGACCGTGTTCGCGCGACTCCCGAAGAGATGTTAGCAAAGTAGGTGGAACTTTGGTGCTCATACCTAGTGATGATGTGCCGCAGCGTAAAAGTTGTAGACTATGAGTGTAAAGAGAAGGGACAAAAGAGGCATAAAGCATAAAGAGAGGCATTTCCTCTAAACGTTAGTTTGAACAGCACTCACAGCGGTGGCGCCAAGAATAGCTCTCTAGGAGCACGTCAATTCTTCATGGACGCCACCGTTTTGATGAGGCGACAAAGATCAAAAGAGCAGGCTGCAGCCTGCTCTTTTGCTTCAGATGCTGTATCTCCATTGTTCTCGCTCTTGAATTCCTTCGGATGTCAGTTCGTCTTTGACGTGCCTGTGGTCAAAACAATCGCTCAACCTTTATGCGGCATTGCTTTGCCCGCATAGATACGTGGCGAACCAGTCCGCGGACAAGACGCAAACCTTTTCCAGAGTACCGGGCTCTTCAAATAGATGTGTTGCCCCTGGAACAATTTCCAACGATTTAGTCGTTGTGTGGGGCAGTTCGATGAGCGCCCGCCTGTTCAGAGTAATTACCTGTTGGTCATTTTGTCCGACTATGAGCAGGGTCGGGCAATCCACACGGGAAAGGGCTGCGGAAGCAAGGTCAGGACGCCCGCCCCGCGAAACAACTGTTTTTTCTGATCCGGGCATGGCTGCTGAGATTACAAGGGCGGCTGCCGCTGCTGTTCTGGCTCAGAAGAGTGTAATCTCGTGCTATGCTCTTTTCGAATTTTTATCATTCCATTTATTGGCGTTCATATCTCTTCCAGTAA
>JAYRNY010000672.1:0-2682 GCA_041911975.1 bacterium
AGCCTGAGCAAGTGCCCGCTCGGCAATCTCATGGACATCTTTGCTTTCGAGATCGGCAAAAACAGGCACTTCTATCTGGTTGCCCAGGGTTTGCAGTTGCAGAATCGCGGCCGGGCGTTGCACGTCGCAAGCCACCAGAAGCGGTGACATTCCTTCGTCCTTCAGTTTCTTCGCCAACTTGCCGCAAGCAGTAGTTTTGCCTGCGCCCTGCAAGCCCAAAAGCATTACTACAGGTGGATTCCCATCAAGATTGATCGGCACATTCTCGCCGCCTAAAATCTCGACCAGCTCATCATGAACGATTTTGATGAACTGCTGCGCGGGGGAAACAGATTCAATTACATCTGCGCCTAATGCCTTCTGGCGTATGCGGCTGATGAAGAGTTTTACTACCTTCAAGCTGACATCAGCTTCCAGGAGGGACCGTCTCACATCCGTGATCGCTTCTTCGATGTTCTCCGCGGTCAGCTTGGTGTCGGTACTAAGCGAGCGCATCGTATTTTTTAAACGGTCGCTTAACTGGTCAAACATGTCTCAATTACCTCTTTGTGCTTGCTTGAAACTCTCGAAACTTCGACTCTTCAACTCTTCTTCTTGCTCTTACGTTTTTCTTTCACTTCTTCCGTGTGTGCCAGTTCTTGAATGTCCAAAACTTTCTCGTCAATCTCGGGCGGGTAAATGAGCCAAAATGACTCATAGTTGCCTCTCACAAGGGCGCCAATCGTCGGTGAAAGTTCGGACAGTTCAGAAACAATTCCGGTGTCGGTTCTGATCACGATATTCGTTTCCGGGTGTACCGATTCCGGCCGGTAATAGTCATACGGGCGGAAGCCGGTGGATTCCACGGCGACGTAGTATTCAGGATCCATGCCGTATGCCTTGACCAATTCCTTCGATTGGTTTTGAACTTGTTCGATCAAATTTTGAAACTTTCCGTTGCCATTTCCGCCGCCGGTTGGAGGCATGATGCGCACTGATTTGAAAAGCCGGCGGTCGAGGAAACGTCTGGCGAGATCCTTCAAGACCGGGTCCTTATCATCGATCCAGCGTTTGATGTGATAAGTCATTTGAATATCATCGAGCGAAAGATATTCGTCGACGGTCAAGTTTTCACCGTTCAACCATTTAGCAGTCGGCTCGTCCATGAAGACGAACTTGTGCGTTTGCTCCATCAAGTGTTTTACGCGTTTCAAGAGCTTAGCCAAATGCGCTCTGGCAGCCAAGTTCTTGCGATGGTAATAAACCTGCGCGTACATCGAATAACGGCCGAACAAATAGTCTTCGACAGCCGTCTGACCTTTTTCACCGACGACTTCGATGCGATCTTTTTCTTCGTTGACTTCCATCGAGCGAAGAATGCGCTGCAGTGCAAGATGCCCATAGGCAGTCCCTGTCATGTAGCTGTCTCTAAGCAAGTAGTCGAAGCGATCGCAATCAAGCTGGCTGGAGACGATGTGCGAAAGATACTTCGGGTGATGCTGTTTTTTCAGCAGTTTCACGATCTTCTCAGCGAGATTCGGCACTTCGGTAAAGCCATCGAGTACTTTGCGCACCTCCGTATCGCCCGAGATAATGCGGCAGGACCACTCCTCGTGATCGTAGTGAAGAATCTTCTCGGTGACATGGCTGTATGGTCCATGCCCGCAGTCATGCAAAAGCGCTGCCGCCAGAACCAGCGGTCGGTGCTCTTCAATCGATGGTGTTTTTTCTCTCAGCATATCGAGGAGCTGAGACGCGATATGCATGACACCGACCGAGTGGGTGAAGCGCGACCCTTCGGCGCCCTGGAAGGTGAAATAAGAGACGCCCAGCTGGTGAACGCGACGCAGGCGCTGGAATTCGCGAGTATCAATCAGGTCCATTACCAGGCGCTCAGCCGGAATGCGTCTATCCAGAACAATATCCTGATGGATGGGGTCTAGATAGGTCCGCTTGTTGGCGCTCATGTTGAAAACCTGCTTCTGGAAAAGCCTTGTGCTGGACCCGGAAACCACGAAATCCTGGCAGAAGGAATTGCCCGCATACTGCAAGCAGCCATATTATACTGGCTCACTAATAAGGTGTTGTCGCGTTGTAATGATTTAGCAGTACTCTGCGCCAGTTCGCCTGAGTTTGTTGGAGCTAGGAAGCAGTAGAAATGACAGCTCGCCTGTCGGTGCCTCCGTTTACACGTGAGGGCGCGATTCAAAAAGTGCGTATGGCTGAGGATGCTTGGAATACTCGAGATCCAGAGAAGGTCGCGCTTGCGTACACGGAGAACAGCGAGTGGCGAAACAGATCCGAGTTCATCAACGGGCGAGAAGAGATCGTTGCGTTTCTCACTCGCAAATGGAACATGGAACTCGAATATCGCTTGATCAAGGAGCTGTGGGCGTTTGAAGGAAACAGAATTTCCGTGCGATTTGCCTATGAGTGGCACGACGATTCGGGCAATTGGTTTCGATCATATGGAAACGAGAACTGGGAGTTTGACGAAAACGGCTTGATGCAAAAACGCTATGCATCGATAAATGATGTTGCGATAGCAGAAAAGGACCGCAAATATCACTGGGATGCATCCAAACCGAGACCGGCAGAGCATCCGAGTTTGAGCGAGCTGGGATTTTAGAAGACGTAGCGGGCTTGAAAGTTTAGTCTTCAAACCGGGCGATGCATGGCATCGCCCCTGCACAGGCGGGGGGG
>JAYRNY010000673.1:0-3043 GCA_041911975.1 bacterium
ACCGTCGCCCGAACCGGGCTGGACTTGTCGAGTTCATTCTTTTCGCGGTTGTATTCTGCGCTCTGGGATTGAATCTGCGCCTGGAGCGTCGTCATTTTGCGGTCGTCTGACCTGATGCGCTCGTCGAGGTCATCTATTCGGATTTGTATTTCCTCCAGCTGCTTTTTTAGTGCTGCAAGAGTGCCATCTCGATCGATACCTTCAAGCCGGGAGACCTTCCGACCAAGTTCCTCGACACGCTGTTGCAAGGCATGCTGCTCATTGAGCAGATCATGGATCTCTCGCTGGCCCAGGCTGATTCTGTCCATGAAGTCTAGGGCTTTCCGGCGCAGGGCATCGTGCAGGTAATCATGAATAACTTCCTTCGCACAGTCCTCAGGCGGCGGGTAAAACAGGCTTGCCCAAGCGGCTTCTATACGGCCCTTGATAGCATTCAACTGGTCATCAGTCAGACCAGGGTTTATCGCTGGCGAGGTTTGTGCCATAAAGGCTGACTCGAATTCGGCCTTGCGCGGTTCTAATGCTCGCTTCTCTGTGTCCCAATCAGCTAGCTTGATTTCTGCAAGTAGCTGTCGACGAAAATCGTCAAGCAAGTCTTTCTGCAGCAAATGGAATGGCAGTCGGCCCGAAAGAATCTCCTCCAGTTTCCGTTGACTGTCCTTGAGTTTGTTGCGCAACTGCTCACGCTCTTCCACCAAGTCCTTGACGGTGGCAATGTCGCCGCCACCCCCGCCAGCCGAAGTTATTCGGTCGATCAGTGATTGCTGCTCGGCACGCAGTCTTTGCCGCTCCATCTCGCTTTGCTCGGTATCCTGCTTCAGCGCCTTGAACTGTTCTTGATTCGCCGTTAGGGCCTCAAGTAGGCGAGCAAGGTTTTCCTCGTCCACTGATTCGATCTCATTTCGCTTGTTTTGCTCGAAGCTCTTAAGACGTTCAGCCAGGGAGCGCAGTAAAACCACACCAAGCAAGCCTTCAAGACCTTGCTTCACCTGTTCCAGTCGTGACTGGTCCGCCAGCTTTTTTACTTCCTCGCCGTCAAAGAAGAAGAACGGGGCAACGTGGGCAGGGACAAACTGAATCTCGTCGAGCAAATCAGCCAGATGAAATCCATTGCGTCCATCTTGACGCGGGGTATCCGGTACGCCGCGGGCAATTTCTCGGACTACTGCCTCTTCCTCATTGGTCCAGTTTCCGTTGCTCCGGAAATACCATTTCCTCCCGATGTCGATGGCTTTCGTCTTAGTCTTGTTGATGATGACGCGAACACTCATCGTGTCGAGGCCATTGCGCAATGCCTCACCGTTGAACGCGCGTTCCAGGAAAGTGGGGTATCCCCTTTTATCGTCGGTCTTAAGCCCCGCACGGGCGAGGTGAACCATCGCGTCCTTGCCATACAGACACAGATAGAGCGCCTCTAGGATCGAGGTCTTGCCATAACCGTTCATGCCGCCAATTAGCACAATGTTTCTGCCATCGGTCGGCTCTGGAAACGAGAAGACCTGATGCTGATAGCCCTTGAAGCATGTCAGCTCCAGCCGTGAAATCCACATACCCTCTCCTACCTTTTATTATTCGATACGGCCGAGAATCTCTTCAAAGCGCTGATAGATACCGTGCGCTCGTTCCTGATGTTGACGTTCGCGTTGAACCATCACAAGTTCTGTAAGCACATCGACGGGCACCCCATGCTTTTCGCAAACTTTCTCCATCGCTGCTTGTGCATCATCGTCAGCCCATAGAGGCAGGTCACTCAAGTAACCCTCGTCGAAATTCCCATCAACCATCATCTAACCCCTTTTCTTGCTGTAGATCGGCAGTCCAGTACTGGTATATCAGGTCAAGCTCCACATCGGTGATTAGGCGTCCACCAAATTCTTCCTGTACGCGAAGTAAGTAATCAAGAATCTGTTTGCGTGCCTGTACCGTGAATGGTCCGGGAATGTGCTTGCCGGATGCGTCAAATGTAAGCCGGCCATTGCGGCGATGCGCCTGCCGCATCTCCGGATTGTTTCGAATCGACTTCAGCCAATCACGGAACTCCACCAATGGCTTGAAATGATGGTTCCCTGCATCGATAAAGCCCTGCAAGCTCTTGTCTTTTTCCACCACAGTGCAGGTCCAGCAACCAAAACGACTATTTCTGGTTCCACAACCCGGTGCTTCGTTCTGGCTCAACACCACTGGACATTCGCCTCCTTCTGCACCCCGGTAGAGATGAAACAGGTCTTTATGATTTCCGCCCCAAGGCGCATGGAATGAGCCCAGAATTTCCCAAACGTCGTCGGTCGTCAGGTCGACAATTGGCCGATAGATGTAGGCGCCTGTCAGGTCAGTATGGGGAGTCAGGTTCGACCCTCTATCGTTATGACGCTTGTCGATAGACCGTTGTCTAGTCTGGCTTTCGTCGCGCCGAACGCCAAGAACAACGATGGCGGCACCAAACTCGGAAATGTTGCGCTTGATGTAGGCACTGGTCGGTTGGATTTTCAGTCGATCGGTGCACCATCGCATCGTCAGATTAGGACTCGGATACCCCTTTCCGATCAGCAACACCCAGAAGGTCTTGTCTGGCTCGGGGTGAGTGCGGGACACAGTGACAGGCAGATTCAAGTTCTGTGCAGCAGCCTCAATGCGTTTGGTCACCACGTCTAGGTGGGAAATGACCAGCGGGCTTTCGACCATCGTGTCGTTCGACACGATGTGCACATCGCGGGTGCGCTGGGACGGCGGAATCGAAAGTAACGCTTCAAAGATACCGTGCGCAACGACCGTGCTGTCCTTTCCACCAGAGAAGCCAACCACCCACGGGAAACGATGGGCTGGGTCAAGATACTCGTCACGGATGCCACGAACGATGTCCCGCCAATGCTCAGCAATAGTCTCTTCACTTGCGGCTTCCGTACGCTCGCCCATGAAAAAGCTAAGTGGCTGGTCGAAGACCGTGGTGGCAGTGTTCATGTCATTGATCGTCGCGTTGTTTGGTTGGACATTAATCTCTTGGCTCTCTGACTACGACGGCCCTATGCTGCATATAAATTAGAAC
>JAYRNY010000674.1:0-3950 GCA_041911975.1 bacterium
GAAGCAGGCATAAGAATTTTATATTCGGCGGATTGTGCCACATTGCCAGGAATGGCGATTTCTATAAAGCCTTCCGTCAGCAGGATCTTCAGCGCCTTTGCAACTGTGTTTTGTGCGAGGCCACAACCTTTCTCAAGAGCGCGCAGACTGACGCGACAACGGTCACGATTGAAACCGTATGAAAGACGAAATAGCCGGAGAAAAACAACGAACGCAGGCATGGGCAAATGGCCGATGTATTCGTCCAAAATAATATTTGGTACTTTTACGAAGCCTTCTTTGACAATGATCGCCCCCATAGTCGAACGGCGGCGCGAGCGATCATTGACTTTAGCATTTGCTTTGCTAATCTCTGATAAGCATAGGGCTCACGCAGTCCTGAGTTTAAGGCGAGTGATCGTTGGCGCGACCTCGCCTTTTTATTTATTCAAGTCAAATTTTATCGTTGAAATTAAAGGGGATCAATTCGTTGATTTGAATTTTGCAAATTGATTTCAAGCTAAGTACGGATGCCCGATTCAGCGCCCTCATTTGTTGCAAGCAGAACGCGATGATCATTTGCTGACAGACGTAGCCAGAAGGGGCTCCTACTGGCTACGGATTTTTCAATCTCAATCAAGCTTTATATTGAAGCTTCCCAAAGCTTCTCTTAAGCCGACAGTATCTTTGATTCTTTGGTGGCTCTTCATATCGTAAACAACACAACCCCAAAAGGTTGGTCTTGTCTTGTCGCTAACTAAACTTGTTTGACGACAGTACAACTCATAATTCCCAACCTGAAGTGTCTTCACGTGGCTGCAATCACCCATTGACGTGCATACCGCATCAGGAGTGTTGTAATTCAGCTTCAAGCCTGGGTATTCGTCATAGAGTTTCTTTGCGTCACACTGTCCGATTACGGCTGGCCCTTGAGCATTTAAGAAGTTTCTTGAACTTACAGAGAATGCTTTGGCCTCTGCTTTTACATTATCGGAGCCAGGCCCAAACACATGTGTACATGGCGAACAAGTGCTGTTGCAACTAACGGGTTTTGCTCTTTCAGCTGCTTCGGCCAATTTTTCTGCATTAACTTTGGCAATGAGGTCTTTGTCCGGTGGCACTAATGCCAAGGAGCTACAAGTGTAGCGACCCTTTGTTCGTAAGCTTACGAAACTTGCAGTAGCAATCGAACTGCCATCGTCTGAGAAAGTAAACTCCACATTTCTATTGCCCCAATAATCTTTCTTGGCGGCCTGATTAATAACGAGTTTTGCACCTTGTCGGCTTGCGCTCCACGATGAGATATCACCAAAGGCATAATAGCCTGCTGCACTAGCAGCAGAAGGAGAAAGAATTCTAGTTGCCTTACCGTCGGCCCCAACCTTGAGCGGTAAATCCATTCCGGTGGATAGATCATAAGACCGCTGAGAGTCAGTAGGGCTGTCCAAATTGCCGTCATAGTTGAATTTGCTCACTTCGCCTGTAGCGTAATAAAAAATCCCTACTTGATAGACAACAAGCTCGCCGCCATTGTCGGCCTTACTTCGATATTCATCTATTCTCAGTTGACACGAATCACCGCGTTCACTTTTCCCATTTAACTTAATAAAGTTTGTGCCAATCGCTTTGTCGGGAGTTGCATCTTTTAAGAAGCCAGAAAATCGTTGATAAAATTCAGAAGTCGCATCGGCACTGGTTTGTGCGTGCGAAACAAGTCCGAAAAATAATACTGAAGTGGCAACAAGCGCATTTTTCACGAGAACTCCTTGCGTGTAGAGACGTTCCATTTCCAAAAATTGGCACACCATGCCGCTTTTGAGCTGACATTTCATTGTCAGAACCGATTAAACGATACATGGGCGCGACCGTTTTACTATTGAGCAGGTTTTGGGCCAATTTTTTTCTTGATTTTGGGTCATCGTCTGACGAAGCTATTTGGCAGCAGCTTTATCCCCTGAGGGGGCCCTACCCTTAGGTAATTTTATCCAATTTATTTATCCAGGTCATTGAATTACGGATTTGCCCGCAAGCGCGAGTACGTCAGCTCATTTGGCCTCTTATGTTTTCGGTTTATCAAAAAATCAAACCTGTAGGGGGAAGTATGCAAAGCGTGAGTGCCGCCGTCGCCTTTTTTCGTGAAGATATAAAAACATTTTTAGGATTGGATGAAACCAAACCGGCCATCGCAGAAATTATAAGAATCGCTCGGATGATCGAGTGGAGCCATAAGCAACAAATATCATATCTGCCGGTGCTAACTGGTGTGCGCTCCAACTCAATTCGGCAATGGCTCGTCCACTGGCGAATTACATTTTCATGCCCAGTGGAATTTGCCAGTCCATTTGCTCGGCTAATCAAAACCGCATCCTATGATGTCGATTGCCATCTTGGTTACATAGAGGAGCTGTGGCAACTTTATAAGGCCTATTTACAAAACGACAATGCCAGAAAGCGTGTTGAGGCTCTCGTTATCAAGCAGGGTCTTTCATATCTTTACAAAATTATTGTCGAAGCGGCAGAACCGCGTCGCGGAACCAAAGCTGCTGCTAAACAAGTGATTTGGCGTCTTAAATGCTTCTGGGAAACTGGAGTGCGACGCACTGATTTCGATGAATTTGCGATGGATTCAATTCGGCAATATCTAATGCCAGCAAAAATGTTTGAAGAGGGAAGCAAAAACCCAGGCCCATTGTATGCGAGGGAAGAAGTCTTTAGACCGTTAGTTGAGTTTATAAAAATCAATCAAAAGGCGGTGGCGTAGGGAGAAAATCAGTCGCTTGTTCTCCCTAAATTGAAGATAGCGAACCAGATAAGACACTGCTTATGGATGAGCAGTGTCAAACCCGCTATTGCAGATCATGTGGAGTCAGCCGCTCGTGGACTGAGTTTCACCTTAAATCCACTGGGCAAAACGGGCGTGACTCACGCTGTAAGATATGTGTTGCACGTCTCAAGAAGACAGCTCGAAGGCTCAAGAGGGCCCAATTACGACAGATCATCAACTTTGATTCAGAATTTGTCGGAAAAACCGATGAGTATTTGGTACAGGAGTTTGGCCGGGTTTTCGGTCGTGGTATTGCAAACTTGATAGAAAAAGGCTGGCTCAAGTGACGGGAACCGTAAGCAAGAAAATCGACATTGAAAAGACTGTCGCAACTTGCCGAAAGATCGCTGCTGACTACATTGCTCAGTGGGTTCCTTTAAACTCAGATTGGGATTCAATTAGCGGCTGCATTTACATCCGACTATCAACCGACGACCAAGTGCGTGTTGAGATGGGCTCGATGGAGCAGCAAATTCATTTGTTAGTTGAAGAAGTGAAAGCTCGTTCCCGCCAGGATAGTATCAATTACCGAATTACTCATGTTTACATCGAGCCCGGAATTTCGGGTCAAGAAAGTAACCGCAAAGAATTCTTGGCATTGAAGCGTGCCGTGCGAATCGGCCAGCACGGATTTGTCGCGTTCAAAGAGATTGCTCGTATCGCCCGCGACTCGAAGATTTGGGAAGAATTCTTTCGGCTCTGCCAAGAAAAAGCCTGCAAGATCATTATTCGTGGCCTTCCCATCGACGCCAACGATCCGGCGCAGATTCTCCAGCTCTCAATTCTTGCTTCTTTCGCGCAGTATGAAGCGCAAATTACCGCCAAGCGCATCCGCGAGAATACGTTTTCGGCGATGGTCAATAACGGCAAATTCAATAGCACGCACAAAATATTAGGCTTCGACCCAAGACTTGAGGGCGGAGTTGCACGCCCTGGATTTTATCAAGTCAATCATGCTGAAATGGACACTGTTAAAACTATCATGAAGAAATTTGTCCAGTACAAATCACACCGCAAGACGCTGGAGTATTGCCGCGAGCATGGGATTACAAATAAGAACGGGCGACCTCTCGAACGAAACGGTCTCATGAGTCTTTTAAAAAACACAAAGTACATCGGTAAGTGGATTTTGAACGAGGAAAATAAA
>JAYRNY010000675.1:0-2410 GCA_041911975.1 bacterium
GGCGCCGAGGCGCCCGTTGCCGTCGTGAGCCGGATGGATGCGCTCCAGCTCGATGTAGAAATCGAGCGGCTCGAGCGCGTCTTGTCCCAGCTCAATCAGGCTCGACATCTGCCGCTCGATGTTCTGCCAGCCGATTGAGTTGCCGGTACGGAAGTGCACGGGCGTCTTGCGATAGCCGCGTGCGTTCTTTTCCGGCTCGATCTTGGCCAGCATGACGAGCACATCGTCCTCGATGATGACGCCGCGGTTTTCGTCGTGCTTCTGCACGGCGAAGTTGTAGGCGTCGACCATCCAGTGAACCGAGGTGGGACCGCTTTCCTGGCGGCTGCACTCCCCGGCGCAGAAGTCGACGACAGCGTAGAGAGTGGCGTCGAGCCTGCCATCGCCGGCGGTGGCGTTGGCCTGGCTGACGGCAGCGATCACTGCCAGTTCGTCGCCGCCCACCTCCTTCACTCTGGAGGCGCACTCGGCCACGAACCGCATCTGTGCTTCGGTGAAGAGCATGATTTGGTTCCTTCCTATACTTAGGGTTTGGATTACAGAGATAGGCAAAACTCGCCTGATCAGGAAAAGCTCGCTGACAGGCGACCAGGGTTGAGCAGGTTTATGCGACAACTCCCAGACGGGGCGTGCTTATCTGCCGGGCTTGAGCCTGTTTGGTAGGGCTGGAGAGAGGCAAATAAGCTGCTTTGTCTGGTTGAGAGCTAAATTCCTGCTTGTGAATTTGAAAAGAGAGTTATTTCGACCATATTGGTTATCAAGAGCGAAAGACAAGAAATTATTGGCTCATCTCCATTTTCCTCAGAAGTGCTTGTATAGCCTATTGGGCCACTCTTTAGGGCTATGAGACTGATCTGATCGGTTTAACCACTAGCTAGGCTATGTTATCTTGACTAGCTGGGTGTTGCTTGACAAGCTCTGCTAAGTTTCTAAGTGTTTTCGTCCACTCAGAGGAGTTCTAATGTCATGATTTCTAAAAGCTCTATGATTCGCGAAAGCTCGCTTAGCCTAGGTCAACTTTGCGTTTCAGCGACCCGTAATCAGCGCAAACCAAGGCTAATGGCGTTCTGCCAGGCATTCTGGGGAAAACCAAGAGCTAATGCTCTCTTGCAATGAAGACTCAGATAGTGTTCAGTATGCAGATTGGCCCGGCGGCCATAGTTTCGACTGAAAACCGCCGTGTTGAAAACGGGCAAGACCGTTTTGATTCTCCACCTCATCACAAGGTATCCCCAGGGCATCATGAATTATTCGGAGGCTATCGAGTTCTTACTCTCTTTTCCTGACATGGAAAGGGGTACGCACGGCTCCAGAGGCTCGACAATGAGTCTCAACTCAATGCGCTCGCTTTTGAACCGCTTGGGCAACCCGCATCAAGGGCGCAACACCATTCATGTCACAGGATCCAAGGGAAAGGGCAGCACCTCGACGATGATTGCCTCGATTTTGAAGCAGACCGGCTTCAATACAGCGCTTTTCACGAGCCCGCACCTGCACTCTTATTGCGAACGCATAGAATTCAACCTGGAGCCTGTAGCTGAAGAAGAGTTCGCCAGAGGTCTTACCGAAATCCTTCCGGCCATCGAAGATGAGATGAAAGCCGACATGGCGCCTCTCTCCACTTTTGGGCTTCTGACTGCACTGTTCTTCCACCTGACCTCCACCCGCCAGCCGAAGACGCACTGGCAAGTTGTCGAAGTGGGTATGGGCGGACGATTCGACATCACCAACGTTTTCGACAGCACCGATCTCGTCGTCATTACTCCTATCTCTCTGGAGCACACCGAAGCTCTGGGCAGCTCGCCCACCGAAATCGCCAATAACAAAGCCGGCATTATCAAACCCGGTTCCACAACCATCCTGGCACCGCAAAAGGACATGGGAGCAAGAAGCGCCGTGGCGAGAAACTGCGCTGAAAACCGCTCCGAGTTCGTCGATGTTGGCCGCGCCTACAAGTTCAAGCAGGTGAGCCACGGCCCGGAAGGGCAGACGATCGATGTGACGCGGGCTGGAGAGACGATTCAGATTCAAATACCTCTGCTCGGCCAGCACCAGATGGTCAATGCCGTCACAGCTGTTGCGACTGCCGACGCCCTTACCAAGCGGGGAGTGCCCGTGGCCGGCAAGCAAATAGTGGACGGACTGAAAGGGGCTAAGCTTGCAGGCCGCCTGGAAGTAATGCAGGGCGAGATAACCTCCGAGGGCAAGGTCAAAGGTCCTCTCATCGTCGTAGACGGTGCTCATAATCATGAATCGGCGGCAGCTCTGGCTGCGGCATTGAAGCAGCTGTTCCACGTCAACAAGTGTATCTTCGTGGTGGGCGTCAACAACGACAAGCACATTACAGCCATCTGGCGCGAGCTGGAGCCGCTCAATAAATTTGCCGTCGCAACTCGCTCGAAGAACGCCA
>JAYRNY010000676.1:0-14721 GCA_041911975.1 bacterium
AAGCACCCCAAACTCGGACCTTATGATGCGATTGAAGAGCTCAACCCGCCCGCATCCCACTTCGTTCCGGGAACGCTCATTCCGAAATCGTTACTACCGGACGGCGGTGTGATGCCCCAGGCCGGACGTGACAAGCCAGTCGAATTGCGCCCCAATACCGGCATGCTCAAGCTTCAAGACTTGCTGGCCGGCTCCGGAACTTCCGCAGTGGCGAAAGCATCAGGCGGCGGTGCCGGTTCGTCTGGTGTTACTCTATTGCCGAATGGTGAACCTTTTTAAGTTGTCGAATACTCAGGAATCTTGATGTCGAAAGTTTTGCCCGATCAGGCTATTTACAGGCAACTGGCTGATGCTGCCAAAGCAGCCGCCGAGAAAGCCTATGCTCCTTACTCCAATTTTTTCGTCGGAGCCGCTGTTTTGACGGAGGATGGACAGGTCATTACCGGCTGCAATGTAGAGAATAAGGTCCATGGTGGGTCGATTTGCGCGGAAAGAACTGCCTTGGTCAAGGCAGTTTCCCAGGGCTACAGGCGCTTTCGGGCGATTGCCGTTTACTGCAAGGAAGGCGAGGGCTGGCCCTGTGGTGTTTGCCGCCAATTCATTCGGGAATTTGGTCCAGACATTGACGTTATAGTTGAATCGGAAGGAGGAAATTTAATCTTCCACTCGATCAGCGAGCTATTGCCCGAAATGTCCGCTCCTGCGGGGATTTGAAGATAAAATGTACTTGACAATTCGTATCATCATGGTCTAATTGATTAACTGGCACGGCGTGTGCCCGATTTACTAAAACAACTACGCAGGTTTCCTAGATGGCAGTTGGCGACGGACTTATAAGAGAAGGTAAGCATACTGATGCTACACCGACCAATGTCTTAGGCATCGAACAGGTCGGCTTCCAGGACATGGAAAACGGATGGAAATCTCTTGGAACCGGATTTGCCAATGCATTTTCCGGCTACAAAGACACCGCCTCGGACTATCTACCGAAAGTTGCCATTCAAGGCGTCAATGATAATGCGCGTCTGGGTGCGAACTTAGGTCTCATCATGGCCAGCTTCGACGATCCTGCTAAGGAATCCAGCCGCAGCCAAGCTATGGAAAACTTGCTGAGCGGCAATTTGACTCAAGCTGTCAACCAAAATCTGACAGGAACGGAACGAAGAACCTTTTCCTAACTGACTCTTCTTTGCCTATCTGAGACTCGTTTTTCCTGTCCTGGAAGAATGGGTTAAAGTGTATTGGCTGGATTACTACCTGCGGCTGTGTTTTGAAAGTACGGTTGAGTACGTTTTTGGTTTTCTTCTTGCTCTGGCGGCTATTGCCGGCGGAGGCTCACCCGCAATCCGACCTGGAATACGAAAGGTTTCTTTCAGAAGGCTCCGGCATGATGCATGTCCATCGCTTCAAGGAAGCGCTGGCAAAGTTCGACCAGGCTATTGCCGTTAAGCCGAACTCCGCACATGCTCACAGTTTGAGGGCGCGAGCGCTGAAAAATTTGAATCGCGGCGAGGAAGCCATGGCTGAGGTGAACAAGGCAATGGCATGCGAACCCAAGTCGATACAGCCTTTCATCACTCTTTGTTCTTTCAATATGAGAGAAAGAAATCTGTCGAAAGCCAGAGAATATCTGGCGAAGGCAGACAAGTTAGAGCCGCACAATTACGAAGTTGCCGGTTTGAAAGCGACTCTTTTGACCCTGGAAAAAAAGTACAAAGAGGCGCTTCCATATGTCAACCAAGCGATTAAGGCGTCGCCCGACTCGCATCGTTACGCTCAAAGAGCAGCCCTTTATCGACTGATGGGCGACCACACAAACGAGCTGAAAGACTACAATAAGGCTTGCGAGCTGGATCCCAAAAGTGGCTTGTATGCCACCGAGCGTGCCACCACTTATTTGCAGACCAACAAATTGCAGGAGGGCATGAGAGAGGTCAACAGAGCGATCGCGCTCGACGATAAGTACTCGAACGCTTACTACATCAGGGCTAATTTGGAGTGGAATCTGAAAATGCCAAATGCCGCCATCAGTGATATGGGCAAGGCCCTATCGCTGGAAGAGAATGGCACTTACTATCACTTTCGCGGCACCATGTATGAGGTGAAAGGTGAGTGGCGACGAGCTCTCAATGATCAGTTGAAAGCGGATAAGTTCAGTCCCGATCAAGCTTACATAAAGGCAGCCATCGCCAGGCTTTATCATTGTGTTCTCGAGCCCAAATCCGCGCTTTCATATATCAACGCGGCGATAAAACTGGAGCCGAAGAATCCAGAACATTATGCACAGCGCTCGGAGATTTACCGCACGATGATGGAATACAAACTCTCCGTCGCCGATGATTCCAAGGCTATCGAATATGCTGTAAAGCCGCCAATTAACAGCCTGATCAACCGTATACGCTTCTATCGGGTGGAGAAAAAGTTCGACCTGGCTCTGAAGGATCAAAATCGCATCATAAGCTACTTTCCCGGGCGAGTGGGTTTGAAGGAAGCGCGCGCTTTAATTTACCTGGAAAAGGGTGACTTTACTCATTCAAAAGCGGACTATCTGCATGCGAAAGAGGATTACGCTGCGGTGATCGCGAAGAACCCCACCGATTTGGTCTTGAGTGGCAGGGCACAGGCGAATTTCAAACTGGGAAATCTAAAAGAAGCGCTCGCCGACTGCAATCAAGCCATAATGAGACAACCTGGAATGAGCAGCTATTACGTTCTCAGGGCGGACATACATAAAGCCATGGGCAAATCTCAGGAAGCTGTAAAAGACATGGCGGCGGCCAAAGCCGCAGAACAAGCCGCCTTACCGCCGCATTAGATCATATGCGCCCCGACGGCGTCTGCCCGAAGTCAATTGACGCCGCCAGTAAAACGGACACTATGGTTTGGATAGACGCGTCATTGCCTGGTCGATATAGGGCTTCAAAAGATCGGCGAGGAATTGGTGGCCTTTTTTCGAGAAGTGATATTCGATCAGCAGGTCTTGTTTTCGCTTGTGATCGATAAATGGCTTGGTCAAATTGAGGTAGTGATAATCGGCCGTCCTGGCCAGATTTCCATACATGATCTGCTGGCGTTCTAAATCCGGATAGGAGGCGGTGTTAGGCCACATCATTACAATCAGGCGCCCGCCTGTTGCCTTCACGTCGTTGTTAAGGCGCTCTATAAGCCGCGCTCCTACCAGATCCGGATCTTGAATCGGGTAAGTCGCCCGCGGAATGTTTCGGCTCTGTTTTTGTTTGGTGAACCAGCGTTTGAATTTTACGAACTTTCTGTCGTTGACGGAAAGGGAGAAAAGCGTTTGATTAATGATGCCGTAAATGCGGCTGTTTCGGCGCAGCCAATCGAGAGTAGAGTTGGGCTTCAATTGATCGGCTCGCGCTTCCATTATCGAATTGTCGATAGCCAGTTCGCCCTTGTTGGTCAAATAGCAGTAGGGTTTTGGATCCGAAATCGATCGCATGGAATTGTCGATCACGCTTTCCGCGGCGTCTCTGTGATTGTAGAAAAGCACAACGATGTCTGGAGAGAACTTTGCCGCCTGCGTTTCATATTGCAGGACTTCCTGCACTTGCGAATATCCTGCGCAGCCGAAATTGAGCACTTCGAAGCGTTGCGAGGAGCCATTTGCCTTGGCTTCGTCATTGAGCATTTTTTCGAGGTCACTCGATAACGTGTCGACGAGCGGTACTTGCAGCCCTTCGGCTGCTGAGTCTCCCAAGACCGCGATGCGGGTCGTGCCCTTCGGTTTGGCAAGAGTGCGCTCGTAATCGCGCATGCCGAAGCTGTTGAAGCTGTCGCGCGAGAGACCCTCCATGCGCCAGGTCACTTGTTTGGAAGGAATGTGCCGGGCGCCCAGAATCGGGTCGGGCTCGAAGAACTCTTGCTGTCCTACTCCCGCGATATTGAAAAACGATTCCAAAAGGCAGACGGCTAGAGTTGCCGCCAGAAAAGTTTCGCCAGCCGATCTAAACCACGATTTCGAGCGGGCAGTCTTGGTGGCCAGCGGCTGATCGGCCTTCGGCAGTGCCTGTGTTTTCTCTTTTCTCGTTGGTGTTTGCAGCGTCATTGGCGGTTTCTTTTAGAATTGGAAGTAGATGAAAGGAGAAACATGCATAGGTGCAAATCCTAGGATTATCAGGGCTGCCGAGGCATAGACGACGACCTGAGTGCCGACGGAATTTTCAAAATAGTGCCGGACTGTGTGAAGCGCAGTCTTGAGCGAATCTGCGGAATCTTTGGCAGTGGCGATCCGGTCGATCAGGCCGCGCGCCGCGAGATAAAGCAGATAAAGGCTTAGTGAGACCGGCAGAGTCGAGTTTAGGAACAGGGAAGCCACTTCACCACCGCTCTCTGCCAGAACAAGCTTGTGGGCGATTCTAAGCGCCTGTGGCAGGGTCTCTGCACGGAAGAGAATGCCGGCCATGAAAAGGAAGAGCATGGTGACGGCCACTCCCGACCAGTGCCAGAGCGGGTGAGGGCGCAGTTTTGCCAGCATCGGATGTCGCGAGGCGAAGTCGGTCCATTCTTTGGAGAGCACCAGCCCCGTGCCGTGAAAGGCGCCCCAGATCACATAGTGCCAGGCAGCGCCGTGCCAAAGTCCGCCCAGCACCATTGTCAGCATCGTGTTGAAACGGGCTCTGTTTGCGCTGACGCGCGAGCCGCCCAGAGGAATGAACAGATAATCGCGCAGCCACGTAGACAGAGAGATGTGCCAGCGGCGCCAGAATTCAGTCAGGTTGGCGGCAAGAAACGGCCAGTTGAAATTCTCCGGGACCTTGTATCCGAGCAGGAGCGCCGAGCCTCTACCGATATCGGTGTAACCGGAAAAGTCGAAGAATATCTGGAAAGTAAATCCGGCAACGGCAATCCAGGTGTCCACCAGTCCCATGCGTGAGATGTGGTTGAAGCCGGTGTTTACGATAAATCCCATGTTGTCGCCCAGGACGATTTTTTTGAACAGTCCCTGCAGAATGAGGAACATGCCTTCGCGGAAATTGGCACCGTAGAAAACCGGCTTTTCCAGTAGCTGGTGAGTGAAGTCCTGAAATCGCTTAATAGGTCCTGCAATTTGCGAGGGAAAGAAGGCGGCAAACAACGCGAAATCGCGGAAGTTTCTCACTGCTGAGCTGCCGCGATAGACATCGATTATGTAGTGAATGAATTCGAATGTGAAAAACGAAATGCCCAGCGGCAATATGATTTTTAGAGCAGGGTTTTTCCAGGTGTCGGCGACACCGGGCATGAATAGGGCATTCAGCCAGTGGACGCTCGCGCATAAAGAGCCGAGAAGAAAATTGGCGTATTTGAAGAAACACAGGCAGCCAAGGTTGAAAATCAAACCGGCAATCAGGATTCTCTTTTGCTCCGTTTTCTTCGCCTGGAATTTTTCCAGGGCCAAGCCGAATGCGTAATTGACCACCGTCAGTGCGAAGATCAGCAAGCCGTAAGCCGGCTTCCAGTTCATGTAGAAAATGTAGCTTGCCACCAGCAGTAGTGTCGTCCGGAAGCGGTTGGGCATGGCCCAGTAGAGTAGGACCACTGCCGGCAAGAAAATGAGGTACGTGAAGCTGTTGAACAACATGCAGGTGATTCCTGTTCTTGTCCTCTTTTCCCGCACGGAGCGCACTTCGTGCGTTCCTCTCTTTCTTTCTTTCTTTCTTCGTTTTGCGGTGGCCGGGAGGTTTTCGTCCGCCGGTTCGACGGATATCAAGCGACGCAGATAATATCACGCGCTCTTTAACAACTACCTGTGTTATTTCCAATGAGAGTTTATTATGCGCAAGTGGACTCTCTTGAAATCCGGCAACTGGTCCACTTTTCAACTGTTTTCATGAGTTCTGCTAACTTGCGCCAAGTGTCTCTTGTGTTCTTGATGTCAAGATAGAAATGCTTGTAAAGAAGTCCGATCTGGCGGTTTGCGCGGCGCATTTATCTTGACTACCTATTTAATTAGCGCACATTAGCCTGAGTACTCTTGAGTACGTTTCAATTCTTTCGTTACTGTGTCCCAGCATCCTCCGCTTTCATCTCTTCTCGTATTCGTCCCCAAAACTTCAAATCCTTCCATTCCCATCAAGCTTTGAGCTTATCTCTTGCGCCTAGCACGCGCACGAAAAAACTACGGGAATTGAAGCAGAAGACTGTGCGGGCGCGAATCTGTACTGGGAATTCTGGCCCCCATCGGAGGTATCTGGAGGTATCTATGAAACGGAAACTCCCCAAGGTCATCGCTCACCGCGGTGGCAGAAAATGGGGACCGGAGAACACGCTGGCTGTCTTCAGCAAGTGCGTGGACGCCGGATTCCATGGTATCGAGCTCGATATTCATCGAGCCAAGACTGGAGAGCTGGTCGTCCTTCATTTCGACGATTTGACCAAAACCACGAATGGCAAGGGTTTGGTGAAGGACAAAAGCCTGGCTCGGCTGAAGAAACTCAGCGCCGGCGCCTGGTTCTCTCCCGAGTTCGCCTTGCAGCGGATTCCGACTTTGCAAGAAGTGCTGGATCTCGTAGCCGGGAGGCTCGTCATCAACGTGGAGGTGAAGAACGCACCTGATGCTTATCCAGGCATCGAAGACGACTTGATTGAGTTGCTCGACGCCTACGGGCACAGCGACAAGATCATCGTCAGTTCGTTTGACCATGACTTTCTCAAGCGTTTTCACGAGAAAGCACCCAGCTACAAAACCGGCTTGCTCATCAACGGACTTTTGCTCGACCTGCCCGCATATGCGGCTGATGTCGGCACGGCAGCCTGGCATCCGCAGTTCGTCAATCTGCGCGCTGACCAGGTAAAACGCGCACGGCAAGCTGGAATTGAAGTCAACGTCTGGACCTTGAACGAGGTTTCAGAGTGGTTGTCTGCCGTCCGGATGGGCGTCGACGGTATCGTCACCGACGATCCGGAAGGTCTGGCAAGTTTTCTTGCCCGGCTCGATTCAACCGGAAAGCATTTGGGGAAGTCACGAGCGTCTTCAAGACGGCTCAAGCCCAGGTCCTGAGTGGCTATGAGGAGGAAGGCGGCAGCATTCACGAAGCTAAAGTTCGTGCAGAGACTGCCGCCCGCCTCTTCTATCGGCTCAGGCTTCAGGGGTTTCTAACAGAGACTCGGAGTGCACTTCGTGCATTCCCTGCACCGCACTGTCGATAAAACTGCAAATCGAAAGAAATGCCGAAGAATCGCAGCAAACCGGCAAAGGTTAGCTGGCTTTCCAGTGTTGTGCGATGAAATTCGCTAGAATCCGAGAACCCTCGATTTGCGTCGTTGGGTTGACGAATTCTACACAGGATAGACCATATGCCGATGCCATCCAAAGCGGTGCTCCTGGTGCACGGAGGAGCGGGTGTAATAAACCGTGACTCCATGAGCGGAGCGCTGGAGGCGCGATACAAGAACAAACTCGGCGATGCGCTCATTGCCGGGCATAAAGTCTTGAAAGCCGGTGGAACCAGCCTGGACGCGGTAGTCGCCGCTGTGAAGGTGCTGGAAGATTCGCCGCTTTTCAATGCCGGCAAAGGAGCCGTCCTCACACGTGATAAGCGCATCGAGCTCGATGCTGCCATCATGGACGGTGCCAGTCTGCAGGCGGGCGCCGTTGGCGCCATCACCAACGTGAAAAATCCAATCACCGCGGCTCGAGCGGTCATGGAACACACTGAGCATGTCATGCTCATCGGCAAAGGCGCCGAGGTGTTCCTGCGCGATATCGCCAAGAAGATCGGCTTGACTCTCGTCGAGCCCGACTACTTCATGACGGCGCGTCGCCTCGAGCAACTCGAAGATGCCCTGGCGAAGGAAGTGGAGCGATTTGATTCCGCCTCCCGTTCGCACAAAGGCCTGAAGCTTCGCAAGAGGCGTCGGGCTGTGGGTTTTGACGAGAATAAATTCGGCACGGTCGGAGCGGTCGCTCTCGACGAAGCCGGCAACCTTGCTGCCGCCACCTCCACCGGTGGTATCACAGCAAAGCGTTATGGAAGAGTCGGAGACTCCCCTCTCATCGGCTCAGGGACTTACGCTGACAACAACACCTGCGCAATTTCGTGCACCGGGCACGGCGAGTATTTCATCAGGCATGTGGCGTCCTACGACGTCGCGGCGCGCATGAAGTATTTACGTGAGCCGGTATCCGTTGCTGCGCAACAGGTCATCAAATCGCTCGGCCAGTCCGGCGGCGACGGGGGCATGATTGCTCTCGATCGTCACGGCAATGCCGTCATGCCGTTCAATACGCCAGGCATGTTCCGCGGTGCGATAACGGAGAGTGGTGAAGTATGCGTGAGCATTCATTGTGACTGAAAGCGGCCCACACATTGGGTAGCAATTTAGCACGCCGGGCTAGGGGCTTCCTGCCGCGGCGTAGTCCGGAAAGATAAGTAAATCGTCGTCTGCGGCTTGCGGCGCGTGTTTTGTTTCAAAACGCGTGCCGTTTTTGCTCGTGCAGGCCGGTTTGCTTCCTCGCCGGAGGACGTGCGGAAGCCATGTAAATCGCGGCGTTCGCGGGTGCGAACGTCAGCTAAAAACGGAGACTGGTATGAACAATCAGCCCAAAACTTCAATGTGGCGAAAGATCGTCGCCCTGTGCGCACCATACTGGTTCGCAAACGACAAGCAAGCGGTTCCGCTGCCGCTTGTCGGTACGGTCAATTTACCGGCAAAGTGGGTGGGGCGTATTCTGCTCGGCCTACTCTTTGTCGGCCTCGTCAGCATCAACATGCTCAACGTGAAGCTCAACTTCGCGTGGGGCGACATCCTCAACTACCTGCAGGATTTCGCCGCCAACCAGGCGACGGATCCGGCCAAGGCCGAGGCTGCCAAACAGGCCTTCATGACGTCGATTTACAGTATCGGCATGGTATTCGTGTACGGTACGTTCATCGTTGTGGCCTATCGCTGGGTGCGGTCCAAGCTGGCCCTCTCGTGGCGCCAGTGGATGACCGGCAGCTTGCTGGGTCAGTACCTGAACAAGGACGGCTCCTACTACCGGATTGGCAACAATCCCAACATCGACAACCCTGACGAGCGAATTCATCAGGACATCGATGCGGTGGTGAGCCAGACCCTGAGCCTCGCACTCACAGCCATCGACTCTGTCGTCACCCTGATCTCGTTCTCGACCGTCCTCTGGGCGATTTCGCAGAACCTGACCTACATCGTGGTCGGCTACTCGCTGGTAGGCTCGCTGGTGATTCTGCTCTTCGGGCGCAAGCTCGTGGCGCTGAACTTCATGCAGCTCAAGCTGGAAGCGGACTTCCGCTACTCGCTCATCCACGTCCGTAACCACACGGAAGCGATTCGCTTCTACCGTGGTGAAGACCGTGAGCGGGGCACCGTGCAGGGCCGCTTCGGCAAAGCCGTCGACAACAGCCACAAGCTGATCAACTGGGGAGCCAACGTCGGCTTCTTCCAGACGGCGTTCGACTACTTCACGACG
Organism: bacterium; assembly: GCA_041911975.1. Lineage (GTDB taxonomy): Bacteria > Cyanobacteriota > Vampirovibrionia > Obscuribacterales > Obscuribacteraceae > QKMZ01. The sequence goes on from JAYRNY010000676.1 coordinate 9,431, forward strand.
ATCATCCCGTACCTGATCATCGCGCCCTTGTTCTTCATCGGCGCCGCCAAACTGGGCACGTTCCAGCAGGCGTCCATGGCCTTCGGCCAGATCCTCGGTGCGTTGGCCGTCGTGGTCAGCTCCTTCCAGTCGCTGGCGCAGTACGCTGCCAACGTCAATCGTCTCGGCACCTTCGTTGAGGCGCTGAAGGCTCCGCACAACGCGGATGGCAAGCCGACCATCAAGACCGTGATCGAGCCGCGCATCGCTATGCAGAGCATGTCGCTGCAGACTCCGGACTACGCGCGCACTCTCATCTCCAACCTCAACCTGGAGATCAAAGAGGGCACGGGTGTCATCGTCATGGGTCGCTCGGGCGTCGGCAAGAGCTCGCTCTTGCGCGGTCTGGCCGGCCTGTGGGATAGCGGCACCGGAACCATCATCCACCCCGAGTTGGGCCAGATGATGTTCCTGCCGCAGACGCCGTACATGCTGCTCGGCACTCTGCGTGAGCAGTTCACCTACCCGAACGCCAAGGCGACGGATGCGGAAATCCAGGCCATGATCGAACTCGTCGGCCTGCCGCATGACCTGATCCAGCGTCAGGGTGGACTCGACAACGAGCCGAAGGGCTTGTCGCTCGGTGAGCAGCAGCGGGTCGCCTTCGCGCGCCTGCTTCTGACGAAGCCGCGCTACGCCATCCTCGACGAGGCGACGAGCGCTCTGGACATCCCCTTGGAAGAGCATCTCTACTCGCTTCTCCGCAAGTCTGGTGTGACCTTCATCAGCGTCGGTCACCGCCCGTCGGTGATCCGCTTCCACGACGGCGTCCTCACTCTCACCGGTGAAGGCGGCTGGAAGGTGGAGCCCGTCACCAAGGAGCTCATCGAGCAGCACTCGTAAGAGTGTCGCTCTAGCGGACTGAAGTTGCCTGCCTGATTCGAAAGAGTCAGGCAGGCGCTTTTTGCGTCATTCACCTCAAAGCCATACTCGACCGGAAGGTTTACAAGACTACAAAGGACTTCCCGCATGAACCGAGGCAAACGAGAGAAGACTCTCACTGTCGCGCAGATCATCAAGTTGCTGCAGCCTGCAGGCAACAATCCGCGACTCGTTGTTTTCGCCGGCCTGCCCGCTTCGGGCAAGAGCGCCTTCTCCGATGGATTGGTCGAAGCCGGTGCCACGCGCATCAGCCTCGATGAGATCCGCAAGGAGATCTACGGCGACGCCAACATCATCGGTGACTGGAAGGTCACCCGCAAGCGTTTCGACGAGCTCTACAACGCGGCTCTGGCTGCGAAGAAGAACGTCGTACTCGACAACACGCACTTCATGCGCAAGCAGCGTGAGCGAGTCATCAAGATGGCGCAGGATGCGGGTTATTCCGACATCCACATCGTCGTCATGGACGTGACGCTCGAGGAGTGCCTCAAGCGCAACGCCAAGCGCGAGCGCGTCGTCAAAGAGGAAATCATCCGCGACATGCACAAGTGGCTGTACGGATCGGAATTCCCCCGCGACAGCGAAGGTTTGGTGACCGTGCTTGCTCCCACCGATGTGCGGACCAAGTACAAGGTGTCCGGCTACGCGGAATCGGCTGCCTAAGCTGATTTCGGGTATCTGATGCCACTGAGAAACGCCCAGGAAGAGCAGTTCATCTGATCTTTCCGGGCGTTTTCTCTTTTTGCGCACCAAATACTACAAAAAGTAGTGGAGTGCAAAAAGACCGATACAAAGAGGTTTTGCGATATCGTTTGTCAGTTAGTGTTTTTCTTGAAAAACAAAATCACGCGCAGTTCGTTTGGTTGCAATTCCACTTCCAGATCTTTGGCGCGTACGAATTCAGTCAGCGGTTTGGAATCGCTGCGCAGTTTTTCAATCTGTTCTTTCGTAGGATAAGTGGGAGAGCGCATGGCCTGCCAGTTTCTATAAGAGGAACCGTGGTCTTTATTGATGATGTGGCAGCTTCCCTCTTCGTAATTTTCTGCATCTTTGATTTTGAATTTGAAGCGCCTCACATTGCCTTCGTTTTTCTCGCCGGCGTAATTCCATATGGCAATAATGAGCCAGCCGTCGTTTTTGGTCGTTGCAAGAACGGGCGCCTTCTCCGGTTTTACGGGCAGTCTCTGATCTCCCAGTCTCTTCAATAGATTGAACGCGTTGAACGACGCTTTGGGAATTCCATCCGGTGCGATCAGTCCAAAACCGCCGTAAAACGGTTTTTTATAAACACCCTGTTCTTCAAAAACATCGGAAAATGTCCAGTAAGCGATTTCGTTCGCCAAGCCCGCGCTGAGCTTGATGTGATTGGCGATCCACGGCGCCATCATCTCCGAGTCGGTCACTTCGGGATAGTTCGCGAAGCTCGCGTTGTACTCGCTCCAGATGATAGGCAGCTCAGGTTTTGCCGATTGCTTTACCTGGTCGTGCACTTTCTTCATTGCGGCTGCAACCATCTCATCTCGTCCGATCTGGCGATCTTCATTAAGTACGTCCCTGGCTGTGTCGTCTCCGTAAACATGCGTGGAAACGAAATCTACAGGTGTGTTTTCCTTCACGCAGTGGTCGATAAATCTGTCTATCCAGGCTGCCTGTGCGGTGGACGGACCACCGACTCGGATTTGCGGATTGACGTTTTTCAGTGCGCGCGCAGTGGCGTCATAGAGTTCGTAATAAGTGGACTCTTTTGGCTCGCCTCCCCAGAAATCGAGGTTGGGCTCGTTCCATACCTCGAAATACCAGTTGGCGACTTCGGCGGCGCCATATCGTTCAATCAAATGCTGTGCGAAAGCTGTAATCAGGTCCTGCCATTTTTTCATGTCCTTCGGAGGCGCTACATTCTGCTTGTACCAGAATGCATGTAAAAGCTCTTTGGAAGCCAGTTTCTTGGGCATGAAACTGAGTTCGATAAAGGGACGCACACCGGCGGCGAGCAAACCATCGTAGATTTGATCGGCATAAGAAAAGTTGTAGAGTGGCTTTCCATCAGGTGTTTCATCGTAAATGCCGACTTCGTCGTGAAAGATGGCATGAAAGCGGACATATCTCAGATCGAATGCGTCTTTGCACTGTTTCAAATCACGCCTGTAACTATCGCGCAGGCTCAAAATTGCCCGCCCTGAGCCGCACATATGCTCCCAGAAGTGAGGGAATTTCTCTGCCTTTTTCTCAGTGTCGATGACAATTGTTTCCGTCTTTGCGTTACCGGCTGCCAGGGCGCGGGGCGGTGACGCCAGTGAGATCGAGGCTAATAAAACCAGGGCACAAGCGGCTTTGCAGCGGCGTCTTTCAAAAATCGGAAAAGGAAACATTGAACTCCTGAGGCTGCGCTTACTCCGCACTTATTGTTTCATTGCCTGGTGCAGAATCGCATTAGCTAGTGCGAGCTTTTTCTCGCACCGCATTTGATGCTGAGCGTGGAAAGGAGCTGCCCATCTGGTTTTTAAAGTGGGAAAAGAAAACTTAGTGGGGGCTTATTTTGCTCCTCTTTGATTCCTTAGCAAAGCCAAAGGTTTGCTTGTGCAACTAACGTTGGGCCAAAAGTTCTTCAAAAAGTGGACGCGTTGTGTGAGATCCGCCAGCAGCGAGCATCTTTGCACGTCATGTAGAAAGATTACGCGCGAAGCTGATTTCATCACTTTATGTAAACGCTTGCCAAGTGGTGAGGTTTTTTGCCAGTTTTAGGTGCAACTTCATCCTTCACCTTCGATATATCGCGTCACCCTCCATAGCAGTCCCACAAAACCCATCGCGGCATTTTGTCCACCATCTCGATGATGGTGCGTGACTGCGTTTTCGCGAACATCGAGGCAGGATCGAGGTTTTCTTCAATCACCCTGAGAAGGAGCACAGCAATGCTGGCATTCGGTTTCGGATTCTTCCAGATCCTTTACGCCATCGGCGCGATTCTCTTCGGCGCCGACATCTACCACTGGCTTGTGAAGCGTGGGCAACCGTCCAGTCGCGCGCTCATGAACACCGTTCTGGCCGTCGTCGTGCTGCTCGCCATCGTGGAACTGCCGTTCGGCCTCCTGATGACGATCAAGTACGTCAACTACGTCGTCGGCGGCGTCGCCTTCCTGATGATCGTTCGCGGCGTCTACAAGATCTACCACCTGATCAACGGCGGTGCGACCAACTCCGCCCAGCCTCCCAAGAAGAGCTAGCGCCTATGGCGGCGGCTCTCTGGTTTTCGCGGCTCTGAAGTAGCCGACCACCCGGGTCGCCGCCCAGGTGTCTGAAGTAAAGCTCGGTTCACCGATTCCGCATTAGCGGGATACGGCATCAGAACGTTTGATGCGCAAGAGTGTTGGCGATGCGTTCGCAACTCGCATCAGACTCGCGAAACCCACAAACAAAGAGGTACTCACATGTCCTTTTGGAACAAGCTGAAGCAGAACGCTTCCGACGCAATGGCCGGCCTGAAGACGAAGGCTGCCCAGTTCAACAACTCCACGTTCCGTGACGCCACGATGGCCATTTGCGCCCTCGTCGCCTCCGCCGACGGCAAGATCGAGGACTCCGAGAAGGCCGCCATCGGCGCCTGCATCACCTCCCTCGACGCCCTCAAGGTCTTCGCTCCGGCCGACCTGATCGCCAAGTTCAACGAGTACTGCGACCAGATCAACAAGGACAAGGTCTTCGGCAAGATCGCCGTCATGGGCGTCGTCGGCAAGATCAAGGGCAAGGGCGAGCAGCCGGATACGGCTGTCCAGATCGCGCTTGCGGTCGCCAATTCGGACGGCGATTTCGCCCAGTCCGAGAAGGTGGTCGTGGCGGAGATCTGCCGGACCCTCGGTCTCGACAGCAAGGCCTACGTCAGCTGAACCTCAGCGTCAAGGTGAACGGCGGTTTCATGCCGCCGTTCTGAAGTCTGTGGACGCTCGTGGGTATCAGCTGGTGAGGCGGCATCGCTTCAACGGAAGGTACACACGTGACCAAAGAACAAATCATGAGAGAAGAGGCGCTCCTCAGGGAGCGCTACGGCAACCTCGTAGATGAGGTGTCCGCCATCATGTACCGGCATGACACGGAGGGGTTGGCCAAATTCGGCTGCCCTGACGATGAGTACATGCCGGAGGTGCGCCGCGTGCTCCAGCAACTGGACACGGTGAAGAATGCTGATGACATGCACATGCTTGTCTGCCGCGTGTTCGCAGAGATGTTCGACGAGGCGCTGGACGCCACGAGAGAACAGCTGCGCGCACTGGCTGATGAGGTGTACGCACACGTCGAGGGGGTGACCAGGACGTCGTTGAATTTTTCTGACCTGCCCTGTCCGAGAGGATCGTAGCAGGCGGAAATTTCACTTC
>JAYRNY010000677.1:0-7575 GCA_041911975.1 bacterium
GACGCAAACATACCAATCACATCTTATTCAAAACCAACTGAATGGTTCGATTCTATAAAGAGCGAATTTCCCAACTTCATCAAAAGAGCAAAGGAAATTTACGGAGACAATTTGCCGCACATTACTTTGTATGTGTTCAGCAATAGAGAAGACTATGACAAGTTTTTCTTTGCCATGTTCGAACACAAGCCGACCGAAGGACAAGACGCCACAGGAATGAAAGGTGTCGTGCTTCTCTGCGAAAAAACAGCAGAAGGAACCACAACCGGGCGGCAGTTATCCTTCCGCCACGGAGTAGTTCTACATGAGTATTCGCATGCTCTGTGCAGCACAATATGGGGGCTGAGTTACAGAGACGAAGTGCCATGTTGGTTGGATGAGGCAATCGCAGATGAAGTCGCGAAATCGTATTATGCAAATGTGTTTCGCTGGTATGACATCAACCTGAGAAGCGCGAGCAAACGGAAAGATCCTCCCAGCTACGAAGACCTGAGAAGCGGGAAGCAAGAAGATAGATACGTATACTATGCATTCAGCAGACAGATGCTGCTGGAATTACTTGGAGAGAAAGAGGCGAACGACATGATGATCCCTCGCATGTTGGAGCAAGCGAAAACGTATAAGTGGGATTATGACAAAGCAATCTACAAAGTTACAGGCCTAAAACCCTCGCAAGCATACAAGCGCATTGTGAAAAGACTCTGGAGCCAGCCCAAGGCCTATAGCATTCGCAAGATATCACCAGTTAGCTACTTGTGGAGTCTTTCTTTAAGCGAACCAGCGTAAGCTGCTGAGTATTTGTTTTGGAATAGTGAACCAAGATAGGACTGGAGTTCTTTAGAAGATTTCCAATCGCTGTGTCATATACGACATTCTTGTTGCCCGCGATGGTGAAGCAAGCACGTTGATTCTTTTTGTCGACAGCGCCGGAGATCGGTTTGCTTTCGTCCGTCACTTCATTGAAGTAAGTGCCTCGGATAATCCCCTTTTGATCGACAGCAAGTTGAAACAATTGAGATCCGTTGGTTTGATCTCCGGACACCAATGCATACACACCCAGTGACTTCATGCTATTCACGTCCTTCTTCTGCTGCGCATCCGACATCGGAAGCGAAGGAGCAGGTGGTGCAGTGGAAGCCAATTGCTGAGCCTGAGTGTAATAATCATCGGAGGATTCGAGCGGCTGCGATCCGTAATACACTTGATCGTTCTGATAAGTGATGTTGTTGCCGTAGTCGTAGTAGACAGGCTCGGTGGCTGTATCCATCCCCCACCATCCGCCAAGATCTCCCCATCCGGCCCAACCCCAAGCCCAATCATTACCCCAATAGTGGTTGTACCAATACCAGGGATGGTTGTTCCACCAGTTGTGATCGAAATAATTCCAGTGATTGAAATTACCGTTGACAGCGCCCCAGTGATCCGCCAGAGATCGCGGAGACATCGCATAGGTACCTGAACGCCCAGCCCAACTGGTAGCGGGATTGTCGACAATATGTCCAAAGCCGCCGTCTGCCGCAAGGCTGTCTTTGCCTACGTCACCAAAGTTACGAACACCGTTTTCACCTGCCTTTATACCTGTGTTGTTGCCGCCAAATGCAGAATCTCCCGGGTGATCGAAGCTGTTGTTGAAGCGATCGAAGGCGTCTGTGCCGCGATCGAATCCTCCGCGATCAAAACCGCCTCTGTCGAAATCTCCACCGACTCCGCGATCAAACCCACCGCCAAATCCACGTCCACCACCGCCGAATCCACCGCGGCAATAGCCAGGTTCGGCAAGCAACATTGGCAATATCAAGGCTGCAGTCATCAAAACAATGAAGTTGCTCCTGAAAATTCCTTTTATTTTCATCTAATCCACCAATAAATCAAAACGACTAAACGGAAACACGACTGCCAGGCTTCTTAACTGCCCGTCCTTTTCGCGGTTAGCACTGGCGTGTCAGGCAATTGTCTGCCCAGAAGTCTGCGCGATGTAGACTGCCAGGAGAAAGTGTTCTCGTCGACCTTTTTGATCAAATATCGTGCCGAGCCGGTAGAGCCGTCAGGCTGTACGGAACATCCTTCAGCAGCCCAATCATTGCCGGAGTTGAACCACCTGGACTCGCAGTAACCACCACTCCAATCATATTGCCACGAACGAATTCTCTTGAAGAGGGGATCGTAGAAAATGAATTGCGTCTGAGTGCTCTTTTCGCCATCTTTGTTTGTGGCATCGAAATCACAACGAATGATTTTCTTTCCAGCCACCCAATCAGCTTTAATCAGAAGACTTCCTCTGGGTCCTTCAACATTCCAACTGCCAATCAGCCAGGAAAGATCTGACACTTGCGGACCACGAGCGGCTGCGCTGTCGAACTTTGGTGATTCAGACACATTGACCATCTGCCACTTGCCGTCGCGTTTCACATGAACAGCCGTGTAAGTTGAAAAACTTACGGGATTGGTCGTGTTTCCAACATGCGAAACTCCGCGCTCTATGGCCAGATTTTCCGCAGGAAACTCAATCGAATCAATTTTCACTTCCATCGGCTGGCTACCATAAGCTTTGAAGAACGAACCTATCTGATCTGCAATCGCAGCGCGCCCTGTCAAAACTCTTCCAAATTGATCTGTAAAAACAGCATCGTCTGCCCACATCTGAGATAGTGCAGGCACGTCGCTGACAGCAAACGCTCTGGCATATTCAGCAGCTTGCTCGCGAATCGATTTCTCATCGGCGTCATGATTTGCAGCTGAATTTCTTGCAGCTTTGTTATCGGATTTTTTCTCCGCCTTGGCACCGGATGTTTTCGCAGCAATAAGTTCTTTGCCATTCGCCGATTGCAAAATCGACAACGCGCAGACAAGAAAAAGCAAAAGAGCTTGCCTCTTACCTTTGACCATAGATTCGTCCCCTTCAGTCCAACAAACTGAAAGTACCCGTTTTACTTGGACTTTATACGCACCTTATATATAAATTTCGGAAGCCAGGTATCAAATTGATACTATTTCCTCAAATTTCCCATGCCATGAGCCTGAAGATAATCATTAAGCGAGGTCTTCAAGTCCACTCCTTTGAGCGTAGCGACAGGAGCGTATTGCCCGATCTTCGCAAATTCGCTGTATAGATGTCCCTCGCGAACCGGCTGCCCCTGGTAGGTAAAGACGCGATTACTAGAAGAGTTAAGCATGTGACCTTGGTCCGACAACGAATAATGATTGAGAGACTCTTGCTGAAAACTATCAATAGGCTGGTGATTCCAGGGATTCGACTCACTGACCAAGTAATGAACTCGAGTAACAAGCTGCTCTGCAGAGCTTTTTTCCATGCTCCGCTCTACGACCAAGAACCTGACTAACTTGCCGGCGGAAAGTCCATCGCGCTCCTCAGGCAATAGATTGGCATGCCAATAGTTTCCTTGAGCGTCTTGCTGATGCCCCCAGGTATTTTCCAGGTGATTCTCGGTCCATTCATTTTGATTGCTGCTCATGCCGGTCTGAAAGTCAGTGACGCTGGTGGTCATGTCACCGTTCTTCAACCACACTCCCGCCATCCAACTCGGAATCATGAACCACTGAATTGTGTAATGCTGCTGAGGTTGAGCAACGGCCGGCGTGTCAGGCCGTATAGCCATCTCGCGGGCAACCCCGAAGGCCGGCATGTACGTCTGATTGACTGTCGCCTGAGCCCTCAAAGCTGGCGCAGCATGCGCACTTTGCGCAGACAGATCTGCGGCATGTGTCTGTGCCGACGAGATTTCTTTGCGTGCTGAAGGAGCAATTGCAGCGGCAGGCTTCTCGAGATCGGCAGGAATATCGAAATCGTGGATGGTCACCTTCTGGCCTGCTGCCGTCTGAGCTTTTTCCAGGTAAGGCTTCATCGCTTCATGAACCGGAGGAACCACCTCTCTGTGACTCACCCCCGCAAATAGCTTGAGCGTATTTGATTCCGCAGACTGTCTTGCGCCGTTTACACTGGCGGAACTTGTATCTGGAGAAATGGTTCTACTACTTGTGGAAACGTCGGAATTCACGTCCTGCGCAAGAGCAACCGTCACAATTGAAATAGCCAGCAACAACGAGGCGAAAAATATGATCGAAAAACGCAGCACTAGATATGTTTCCAAGTTATTGAACTGAGGAATTCTAATTTCAGAACTCTTGAGTTCATAGACAACGACTGCTATAAGCGCAAATGCTCACCCGGTAACACAATATGCCCAGAATCGACAACACCTTAAAACTCAAGGACGGCAGAACGCTAGGCTATAGCACTGTCGGCAGTCCGAACGGTCGAGAGGTGCTCTATTTTCATGGAGGAATGTCCAGCCGGCTGGATATAGACTTTGGACACCAGCTTCTCTTTGATCTCGATATAAAGCTCATTGCTCCCGACCGCCCAGGCATCGGACTGTCGGACAGAATGCTGGGCCGTACTCTCAGCGACTGGGCATCAGACGTAAGAGAACTCTTGATGGCACTCAAGCTGCGAAATCTTCCGGTTTTAGGCTGGTCACTAGGTGCTACCTATGCACTGGCGTGCGCCGCACTGAATGACGACTTAGTTTCCAGAATAGGCACCGTTGGCGGTGTCGGACCGATGGACTACGAGGGTGCGATAGAAGCTCTGGGTTTGCTCGAAGACAGAGTTCTTCTCAGCTGGCCTGAGCCACTGCTTCATTTTCTTTGTCCTGCAGGCGTAGTGTTCAAATACTATTCTCCTAGGAAAATGAAAAAAGAATTGCTGAGAGCAGTCAAGGCCGGACCGGACTACGAAATCTGTCAGGCCCTTTCACTCGAAGATGCCACATCGTTCGCATTCGAGGCGATTCGTCAGGGATTTGAAGGGACGCTCGACGACTATCTTGCATTGCGAAAGCCCTGGGGATTCCAAGTCGAGCAAATCAACTCCCACATACTTATGTGGCAGGGAACAGAAGACTATCTTTGCCCGCTCAGCGCGGCAGAAAAATTAGCAGCGCGCATCAAGAATGGAAAACTGATCCTGCTCGAGAACAGTGGACATTTCCTGCTGCACCACCATCTAGAGAATGTTGTGACTGCCTTGTTTAACTAGCATTCGTAGGGACGCATACAATGCGCCCCTACATTAAGACCAGCTTCCGAATCACTGTTCCAATTCACTTTATCGGTGGAGGAACAAAAAGTGGCGGAGAACTACTTCCGGAACTACCTCCGTTGATTCTGCCGCTGTTTGACTTTTTGTCAACAGGCGGCGGCATAAAAGTAGGAATCACCGCCGGCGGTGTAGTCTTTTTCAGAGGAGCCGGTATGAACATCGGCGGCGGAAGTTTTTCCTTCAATGGCGGCGGAATAAAGACAGGCGGCTGAATGTTTGAATTGTCAGGAAGTCTTGGCGGGACGAAAGTCGGAGGTGGCAGGAAAACCACGGCTGGACCTTCAGTCTTCGATTCAGGATTGGGGGTGAAGGAGATTGCCGGGTGGTCGATGTACAGTTTCGCCAGAGTTGCCCTATCGCGCTTTGTCGGCATTCCGGTCTGCATTGAGTTGGCGCGGAAATACATCAGGTCATAAATGTAGTTTGAGTGATCGAGCCCCAGCGAATGCCCAATCTCATGCATCGTGACTGAAGCCATTTCTCCATCCTTCACATAGGCACCAGGAGTAAAGGCGTCTGTGGTGCGCAGCTGCACGAGAGCGCTCAGAAATTCATTTCCTTCCACCTGCGGAGTAGTCAGACCGGAAACGACTCTAGTTTCGGACTCTGCCGCAAGTGCATTTGGAGTCCACGCGACCACGATGTCCGCTGAATCCTTTTTCTTGGTAATCGTATAGTTCAGCTTCTTTCCTGAAGCCTCACACCATGTGTCCAGTGCCTTGGTGACAAAACTGCGATAGACCGGTTTATAACCGGGCTCATTTTTGGATGAAATGTACACCTTGAGCGGCATGCGTTTGCTTGGCCATGTCCAGCAGTGATCGTTTTTCTTCAAAACATCCATATAGTCGGGCAGCTTATTACTTGGGCTGTTGAGCTTCTTCTTGTCGTCGGAAAGCACCGATATCAACTGCTGCGCCTGCGCCCTCTGATTTCCATCCGACTCCATTGTCAGATACTTCTGCAAATATGAAATCGAGTCATCGAACTTCGCCATGTCTTGATAGGCGATGGCGACGTTATAAACGACACTGGCGTCGCTGGAGTTGTACGAAAGTGATTTCTTTCCTTCAGCGACGGCTTTTGGAAAATTGCCAATGCGCCGATAGGCAAAACAAAGATTACCGTGGATGCAGCCTGAATTCTGCGATGGGTCGGCAGTAGCCGCAATTTCGAAAAGTTTTATCGCCTCTCGATACTTTCCTTGCGCAATCCTCTCGCTGCCTTCCTTCGTGCAGGTGTAAATCTTCAAAGTCTGCATCATCTGTTGAGCCTCGACACGGGCCGTAGCATTCGGTGAATCGATATAGCGCTGCAGATTTGACAGACAGAGGTCATAGCGCTTCATGTCGTTATAGACCAGCGCCATCACGTAAATCGAATAGGAATCGCGAGGATCTAGCTTTTGAGCAATCTGTGCATGCTTTATTGCTTCCTTATAGTTTTTCAACTGCTGATAACTTTGCGCCAAACTCTGGTGTATTCTGGCAGAAAAGCTGGTGGGATCATACTTCGCGGCTTCTGACAGAGCGCTTGCTGCTTGCGAGTACGAGCCTGTTCTGTAGAACTCATAGCCCTGGGCGTAAAGCTTGTAAGCATTGCTCTCGGCTTGGTAGTCAGCGCAAAATGCCGGCGTGGAAAAGAAATTGCCAGACGCGAGAAGCAGAAAAACAATCAATAGAAAAACAGCAAACCGAAGCGGCATGGCAAAAAGACGGCGCTTCTGATTGCCGCAATGCACTTTAAGAATTAGTTTCCTTTCTCGCAAAACTACCCTTCGAGATGCTTCAAACACTGATTTTCCCGGGCTTATCGGTTTCATAACCAGTGTTTTTCCTGATACTCACGGAATGTTTTCCCTGTTTCTTAAGGGCTCTAGATGGGTAGTATTACTCTTAAGGCCAAAGGCCCTAACCAAGAAAAACCTTAAGGAAAGTTGTATTCGGGGGGAGAAGATGTCGCAATCGGGAGCAGTTCAAGCGGCAAAAAAGAAAGGGCAAGAGCTTGTCAAAGCTCTTCTCGACCTGGTTATTCTTGCCTTGCTACTAGCAGGAGCAGGATTCGGAGGATATTTCTGGGGTCTGCACGAGAGACTGGCTCCGATTCAAGAGGTTCCGCCCGGCACTGCCAATGCGCTTCAGCCGTCCGCAGTCGCCGCTACTCCCGCTCCGGCTCCGAAGACTGTCACGGAGCCGACCAAAGCAGCGGACCCCGTAGCATCTGCACCGGCGAAAAACAGCAAAACCAAGTACTGGATATCCTCATCCGGAGTTGATTATATCGGCTACTCAATCACCGCTAAAGTAAATGGAAATGCCGTGGACAGCTTTTTCGGTCCGGGAAAAAACGTCGATGTAACGCGTTATGTGAAAAAGGGCGACAATGCGCTGACCTTTGAAGCAAAGGCGATGGGTGACCAATACAACCAACATGACGGTGACGCCAGTTCGATA
>JAYRNY010000678.1:0-1592 GCA_041911975.1 bacterium
TACAGCAAAGGCGGCAAGAAGCAATCGCCCGTACTCAAATCGAACTGGGAAGGCAACGATCTGGTCATCGGAGTACCGCCTTCCGAGCAAGTTTCCGGTATTCCAACCGGCGTCAATGCCTTTCTTTCAGCAGAAGCACACTACATAAAGGCCAATACTTTTGTAGTAAACAACAAGATGGACGAGGCGATTGCCGAGTACAAAGAAGCGTTGAAGATAGACCCTGCATATGCCGATGTATTGAGCGACTACGGCACAGTGCTCGGCTATAAGGGCAACTGGGAAGAAGCCGCGGCAATGTTCAAGCGTGCCTGCGATGCAAAACCCAATGATTCTCTTTTCGCGTACAACTATGCGCGTGCTTTGCGAAAGCTCAACAAGCCTGACGAATACGTCTTCCAAATGAATACGGCCTACAGGCTCAATCCGAGAGACAAAGATATACTGATGGCCATGTCTGAAGTGTCTTCCAAATTGGGTGACAACACGGGAAGCATCCGTTACCTGCAAGAAGCTTTGAAGCTGTATCCGGAGAGTGCAGACCTGCACAACTCCATCAGCGTAGCTCTCTTCAGAGCCAACGCTCTGCCCCAGGCGATTGAGCACGCCAGACAAGCCGTTTCCCTCAATCCCAAGCTGACCTCGGCAAGAATAAATCTCGGCTCAACGCTGCTCAGTGACGGCGATTTGAAGGGCGCCGCTGACGCTTACCGCGAAGCGACCAATATAGCTCCCGGCGACCCGGAAGGGCATTTCGGATTGAGCCGCGCCCTGGAAAAACTGGGCGACAAACCAGGAGCCAAAAGCGAGCTCACGAAGTTTATCGAGTCGGCCCAGCAAACGGATGCCCGCCTTCCGGCGGCAAAACGTCGCCTGACTGAGCTTTCTCAGTGAAATTTTTCTCAACCTGACAGGTTAAGGTGTTACTCGTCGCCATTCTCTGGGCTAAACACAAGATGTGAGCCTTCTATATCGGCCTTCGCGGCACCCGACAAGAAAGTATCTACTTTCTTGCGAGCGGACTTAATTTCGAAAATAAGTCGGACGCGAATGATTCGGACAAGGAGAATGGATAGTGAAGTGGTGTCCAAATTGCCAGTCATCCCACCAAACTCAGGGAGTGACATGCCCAAAAGACGGCACGTTCCTTGTGGAAGTCGAACAGACTGTCTCTGACGAGAGCCTGCCTATACTCAACACGACGATCGGCAACGGCTATGACCTCATCGCCGGCCCGATCAAAGGCAGCAAGTCGGCTGTATACAAGGCGCATCACAAACTCTTCGATCGCACTGTCGTCTTGAAAATCCTGCTGCCCAATCTCAGAGGGCTGGCTGACATAGTGGAAAGATACAGCTTTGAAGCAAAAGTGATCAGCCAGATTACCGATAATAGGGTAGCGAACATTTTTGACGTCGGCATGCTGCCCGGAAACGCTCCCTTCCAGGTGGGCGAATATTGCGAAGGTTCGTCCCTGGATGCACTCTTGCGCAGCGACGAGATCGAGACCGCTGAAGTAATTAATGCCATGAGTCACGTTTGCGATGCGCTAGACGTTGTCCACAAGCATGAATTCGTGCATCTAGCCATCA
>JAYRNY010000679.1:0-2108 GCA_041911975.1 bacterium
AAGCTTCAAAGTGTCGATAGCGTGAAGCAGAGTTTGAATGTTGCGCGTAGTCGTGCTGCCGGAGTGCCAGCGGAATCGGCAGAGCCTTTTGCTGATGCGGTAAAACTGCCCGCGCAACAAAATCTGAAACCAGTAGTCCAGGTCACCGACATGATAGTAGTTGGTATCGAAGCCAGAGCCTGCCACATCCTTGCGAAACATCACAGTGGTAGGTTCGCCGATTAAATTTACGACTGGGAAAAAGCAAGCAGCGATAACGTCACGACCCGCCATGGGCTTGTCTTTTATGATTTGCTCTTCCAATTTTTGCAGATAGGCAAAGTCTTCATGCTGAAATGGACTTCCAAGTTCGTTTATGAATATTTTGTCGCAACAAACGAGGCTGACTTCCTTGTGGTCGTGGAGCACCTCGACTTGCTCTGCCAGCAAGTCTGGTTCAAGCAAATCATCTTGAGCAAAGAGTTTGATATATGCGCCTCTTGCCTGGCGGATGCAGTGGTTGTAATTTTCAAAAAGACCGAGGCGTTCTTTGTTGGTCCAAAAGCGAATACGGTTATCTGCTTTGGCAAATTTCTTGATGATCTGAAGCGATGCATCAGTAGAACAATCGTCGGAAATAAGTAATTCAAAATCAGTAAAAGTCTGTTTTAAGGCTGTTTTTATCGCCTGCTCTAAAAACTCAGCTCCGTCAAAGACCGGCAAACAAATAGAGACGAGAGGTGCTTTGCTGCGGCAATCTGCACCTTCAAACGCACTGGATTGAGGCGAGTCATCAATAGCCGTCACTTCCACAGAGGCGGCTTCAATTAAACGGGACACTCGCGCATAACTGATTTTCTCTGCAGACATCCGCTCCAGCGCTCTGATAAATGGAGCAACCGTCAGCAGGCGCTCTTCGACTCGCTTAGCAAGAGCCGGTAAGCTATACGTGGCATCGATAAACTGAGCCGCTTTCTGTGCGCGGAGATCTGGAATACCACGATTTTCATAGACAAGACGCATTTGTTCAGCAGCATGCTCAATGTCCGGCTCAGCCCAGCACTCTCCAGCCATGTAGAGTCCATAATTTCTGTCCAACTCAATCAGCTTGTGTCTGACCAGGTAAGAATTCTCGTCATTCATAAAGTCGAGATTTCCGGACCAGCCTGTTGCAATCACCGGTTTACCCGCCAACATTGCTTCTGCCATAGTCATGCCGAAGCCTTCGGAACGATGCAAGGAAATATAGGCATCGCATAGCGTGAAGAGCGAATCCATCTTTTCGCGCGGCATAATTTCATCGATCAAAAGAACGTTGAGGTTCTCGCTCTCCTTATGCAATTGCTGCAGATAGTCGGGGTTAGTGTCGCCACTGGAGAGTTTCAACACGAACTTCGCTTTATCGTCTTTGGCAAATGCATTTTTGAACGCTTTCACCGCTGCCAGCGGATTTTTCCTCTCAGCAATGCTTTTGAAATCGCAGACGAAGAGAAAGACGAACTCATCAGATTTGATATCAAAATCAGCGCGACAAAAGCTGCGGTCTTCTTTGATGGACACAATCGGGCTGACTGTATGAGCAGGCAATTGAAATTGATTGGCAAATGTCCTGGTAATGAAATCGCTGGGTGACCACAATTCATCGAACAATCCGATGTGCCGGCGCCAACTTTGTGGAATTGAGTTTTCAAACTCCCACGACCAATGTGCAATGTTGTATCGGCCTTTGTATACGTCTTTGCCGAATTTCTCGAAAACCCAGCTTGTCTCACTCGGATTGATGACCGAAAGGTTTAAAAACACCTCATTTTGCAGATCTGGAGGGGTGAATACCGATCCCTGCGCCAGATCAGTAAGATCCGATTCAACAAAAGGCAGATCAAGATAGGAAAGGCAGGACCTCAGTCCTTGCGCCACTTGCCCGATGCCACGGTGGTCGTTGAACAGCCCAATCAGGTTTATCGGGTGAAGAAACACGGGTAATGCTTTCCAAATGTATGCCAGGTGATCAGGCTACAAAATTCACGATGTCAAAACCAGAGGAATCGCTTAAGCGAAGCGGCTCTAAAGAATTTCCTGGGGATTATCTCAGCAAATCACCAACCAAGATTGGTCATTTCTAATGCGAA
>JAYRNY010000680.1:0-1861 GCA_041911975.1 bacterium
AAAGGTCTGGCGCTGCGCGATATGGCAATAGACAAATTGCGGTCGCGAAATTTCGCCGAGTGGATATCCTTGTTCGATCAGGCGCAAGATCGTTTCAGAAATGCTTCAAAAGAACTTAGACTGGCTCACAAGGCTCTAGAGCTGCACCTTGGATCGAATCACAAGTATTCGGCATACACGCTTTTGAATTTAAGCGATGCAGAAATGAATCTGGGGCATATCAATGAAGCTGTAGCGGCACGTTCTGAGGCGCATTCCATATTAGGAACAACGGACAACTAGAACGACGAGATG
The DNA here is from genome assembly GCA_041911975.1 of bacterium. Taxonomy (GTDB): domain Bacteria; phylum Cyanobacteriota; class Vampirovibrionia; order Obscuribacterales; family Obscuribacteraceae; genus QKMZ01. The sequence continues at coordinate 295 of JAYRNY010000680.1, forward strand.
CTGAGAATTTTTCAGCCGGTATCGTATATGATGGCACTGCCGGCTTCACAAAATCACGGATGGGAAATGATGCAAATTGAAAAGTTGTTAGGTGCGCACGGCGCAATTGCTGTATGCTATGCGGCAGATTTTGCACGCTGAGTACAAAGCGAACGCAAAGTTGATACGAGGGCAAATGATTTGGAAGGAGAATTGACCTACTGGCTGCCGATTGGTGTGGTTGCGGCGTCCGCTTGCGCGCTGACTTTGCATTCCGCCTGGAATCGCAAGGGCAAGGGTCGTTATCTCTGCGATGATTGCCGGTTTAACAACGAAATTGCCTGCTTGAAGCCGGAGCGCCCAAAAGCCGTCGCCTGCACCAGCTATCGCACTATGGACGAGATCGCCAAATAAGCCTTAAATGCGCGCCAGGACCACACCGCTTACAACAAGCAAGGCACCACAGACTTTTTTAGCCGTCACAGGCTCTCCAAGAAAAATAAATGCGCCGCACACAGCAAGAAGCGGCCAGGAAGCCGTAACCGGCACGACTTTTGACACTTCGCCCAGCTTCAGCGCTTGCAGATTGGTCAGTTGCCCAATAAAACTGCCGATAAAGCCCGCCGCCATAAGGCAGATGTAGGCCCTGGGCGGAGCGGTCAGCAAAGCCTTGTAGGCAGACGGCGCAAAGAGGGGAATGAACAAGGCTCCCACCATGGCGCCACAGCATCTCAAGAATGCAGCGGCGAACAAGTCATCTATGGCCTGAATGCCGCCCTTTTCCAAAAATGGAAGACACGCCCAGCAAAGCGAAGTCAAAAGCGCATAAATGAACCAGTCAGCCATTTTCTTAACCCCAGATTGTAAGGGACCGAGATAATTAAAACATAAGCGCCCATGCAAAACCATAGCGATACCGCATTTGGTGCCTTCAACAAGCGGCGGTTCTTCGAAAACACTGAAAAACAATCAATGCCAGGTAGACAAGCTGTTATAGAATAAAGATTCGACCCGATACGCATTGCCATTACTCATGAATGAAGCGGAAAGACAATCGCTGGAGATACGCCGAAAGGCGCTGGAAGTCTTTGACGGCAAGGCGGACGAACTGGAGCTTCAAAAAATCCTCCACCTGATCGAGCGCAACCAGCCGAATTTTCTAGAGACAGTAGTAAAACAACTGGAAGAGGACAACGGTCGCTGGTCGGACAGCTCCGGATTTCCCAGTGCCAGCGCGCTCAGAGATGCGCATGGTCATGTTCAAACAGTCACTTTCGAAGCTCTTGGAAAAACTCTGCAAGACGGGACCAGGGAAATCCTTTCGATCGTGTGGAGATCAGATCGAAGCGAGATTCCATGGGTGGAAAATTTTGCCAGGGATCTAACAAAAGAAATGCGCGGGCGAGAAGACAAACCGGACTAAATATGAAAATGCTACAAGCCCCTCTGCCGGTTCACCCACCGGGCCCAGAGGGGCTTGCTCCTAATTGGCTCGTGACACGAGGCTTTCCTGTATCGCCTTAACTCCGCAGCCTTCTTTGCATGAAAGTGTAATCGGGTCATGTTTTAGTGGCCCGCGTCAAGATAA
>JAYRNY010000681.1:0-2945 GCA_041911975.1 bacterium
CGGACTCGATGCGCAATACTGATTGCATACGTGGTCCGTGAAACATATTGCCTTCGGCATAAAGTTGGTTTTCCGAAATGGTTGCCGGACGTCCGTCCGCTGGAGCTGAGTTTTTGGAAACACCCTCAGCGCGGTCTTTTCCGAGCATTATTTGCGCTGTCATGTCGGCCGTTTCTAGACGGTGCTGTCCACTGTAGTGCTCACCACCGCCTGCCAGACTCAGCCATTCGTCTTGTCTGACGACCTTCAGTCCGGCGGTTGTTCCTTTTGCTTCCCGTATTGCAAAGACCAAGAGCCAGACGCCTTCCTGACCTACGCGAATACGGCGCATGGCGCGAATGTTTTCCACCGCCGTGACAATTTGACCGCCGCTTACAAGTGAAGCAGCCTCGCACATCATTTCGATGGCCACTGTCAGAGGAAGAAGATGAACGCGTTCAGTATCAAAGCGCACAGTGCCGCCGATGGCATGGTCTTTCAGATATCGGTGAGATTCCAGCGTCAGCGGCAGAAGAATTTCTATCTCACTGGCATTGCAATTGATGATGTAGGAATTCTCCATGAATGCCGGCAAGCGGGAGAACATATTGCTCGTCAGTTGATACGACCCGGGCATCAAAGGCGGTGTCGACTCGAAGCCAGCAGGCGAGGTCGGTCCTGGCGTTACATCGTGGACGTCGTATCCAATTAAGTCAGGGTCCAGGTCGGGATCTTTGAACTCATTGGTCGTGAAAAACTGCGAGAAGATTTGAGCTTGCACCTGCATTATGTTGGTGTGGAAACTTTCCAGTGTTTTGATGTAGTTGTCCATCACCTTGTCGATCACTGCAAAAGGATCTTCTTCTTCCGGCTGCGCGTACACTTGCTCTGCTTGCTCCGTCGAGCTAGGCTGCGAGTTTTGCTCACTTTCAGGATATGGAATATCGGCATCATTGCGCTGGTCGAAAGGCCTATTTTCGCCGCGGTCCGCTTTCGAGTCTTGTGTTCGGCCTGTATTGTGCTGTATTGATGGCAGATTCGGCCGCTCTTCAAGTTCGATTTCAGGATAGCGAAGCGACAGATGCATGTTTGTCGATCTAGCCGGTTTGCTGTCCGGATCGAGGTCGATGATTTCAGCGCGGCGGCAGAACAAGTAATCTAATTTAAGCTCCACGCCATGGCTGAAGAGGCATGCCAGCGTGCGGTTGAGCTGGGTGATTCCCGACTCGTTTTGTAAATTGGATGCGATGGCGATGTATTCCTTGCCCTCGAGAACTTCGTCGACAACCGGAGTCATGCCGCCGCGCGGACCGACTTCGATGAAGATGCGCGTGCCGTCTTCATGCATCTTTTCTATCGTTTTCTTGAAGTGAATGGGATGCGTGAAAAGCTCGGTGGTGATTTTGCGAATCGCTTCGGTGTCTTCCGGATACTTGTCTATAAGCGAGCACGCCCATGTAGGAATCTTTGGCATGGACACCGTCACAGCTTGCACTGCATCGTCTCCGGCGTTGACCTTACCTTCGACCAAAGGCGTGTGATAAGGAATGGCCACCGGCAAGGGCAGCACTTCAAAGCCGGCCTGCTCGATAGCTTTCTTGGCGGCAACAATTGCATCGGTAGTGCCGGAGAGGAGCATTTGCCTGGGCGAGAGATCGGCGCCCAGATAAACTGTGTGCTCCAGGTTTTTCACGATCGGCTCGATTGCCTGCCAATCGCCTGTGACTTTGATCGACCGGAGTTTTGCCAGTTCGTCTATCGATCCAGCTTTGGCTACGCCGGTGCGGAGGCGGTAGAAGACCGGCGCGGTTTCCAAAACATCGGCTGCTCCATTTATGAGCAGTGCCGCGAATTCTCCTGTGCTGACGCCGACAATCGAGGCGGGCTCGACGCCGAGATTCTTGAGCAGCTGGTACATGGACCACTCCGCCAGAAGCACGGTGACGACGGCGCTGTCCATGCTGGCGAGCATGGCCGCGGTAGTTTGCGGACCGGGACGACCGGGCCGCGGGATGCCGAACAATTTCGTGCTCGGTAGTATCTTATGCAATTCGCTGAAAGGACTGTTTTGCTTTTCTTCATGCGAATAGGTCAGCGACATTTGGTCGATGTAGTCGAATGCCATGCGCACGTCAGGGAAGTGGATGCACAGGTCCTTGAGCATATTCGGATACGCCGCGCCCAGACCGGGCAGGACGTAGGAAAGCTTGCCGCAGGCTATTGATTCTTTGCCGGTGAGAAAAATGCTGTCGGAAACCTGACCGTTCGAGTTGGCACGGATGTGTTCTGCTGCTGTGAGAAGATCTTCTCTCAGGTCGCCTGTTGTTTTAGCGACGATGGCCAACCGGCATGATTTCTTTTGGGCATTCTTGCTGAGACTGTAAGCGAGATCTCTAAGCACCAGAGGTTTCTTCTCATTCGATTGGCGGCTGTCGATGAGCCGAATAGTAGTTTCGACTTTAGACAACAATTCCTGATTGTTCTCTGCGCTGAAGATAATCAGTTCGCTTTCCCATTCTTTTATAAGAGCCGGGCGGCTGCTTTCTTCCTTGTCCTCATGCTCTTCGAGAATCACGTGAGCATTGACGCCGCCAAAACCGAAGGCGCTCACTCCAGCGCGTCTGGGCTCTACTGTCGTCTTCAATCCTGCCTTAGTTACATCCGTCTGCTCGACCGCGGGGTGAACTTTCGGGTGAATCCACGGGCGCGTCTGCGTGCTGATATGGCATGGGTGTGATGTCCAGTCCACGGATTTGCTTTCCGTCATGACGTTGAGCGTCGGCGGAAGGACCCGATGGTACAAAGACAGAGCTGCCTTGATGAGACCAGCCATGCCGCTTGCTGCCTGGGTGTGACCGATTTGCGATTTTACCGAGCCGAGGGCCATCCAGCCTGAAGCGTTGGATTTGGCCGAATCGCCAGAAGCGCTGGTTTCGTCCGCGCCGTATGTTTCCTTCACCGCGAGC
>JAYRNY010000682.1:0-2179 GCA_041911975.1 bacterium
CGATGGCAAAATGACGCGACTAAAGCAATCGGAATTGAATGTCATTGTAGGGAAAACCAGCATCAGAGCGGCTTATCTGGAAAGCTTGCTGCGCAAAATGAAAGATGAGCAGCTCATCGACCACCACTACTGGCAGACGAATACAACAAGAAAGAGAAGCTGTGTTTATTGGGCGCTGTTCAAACATCCCGAGAATGTAAAAGCCCGAGAAAAGCGCAAGATGTACGACGAGGAACACACCAACGATCCTCCAATGACTTTCATGACTATCTCTGAGTATGGGGAGCTTTTATGGAAGAAAGGCGCAGGCAGACGAGCCAAGGAAAAATTCCAGGAAGATGTCGGTCAATTTTTGGCGGACAACTATGAGGAAGTCTGGATTGCAATCCAGCGAATTCGTCGCGATTATTCCCGCAAAACAAACTGGTTGCACTCGCGGCAATGGTGATGTGCAGTTTTTCTGTCTCTTGTTGGACCGCGATCCGATACGGGCGATTTTTATAACGCTTTTGAGGTCCAGTCCCGGCCCCGACTCTCGTGCAGCAAACCATTTTTTGATGTGTTATAATGGGCACTTGGGAGTCAGCGCCCAGGCTTTGAGCGACCTTAAAGGCGACATATCGGATGCTTTATCGACCAACAATCTACCTGTAACGAGGTGGCGAGGGAGATGGGCACATTAAACGCTCATTCGTGCCCGTTGTACGCCATCTCGATATTCGAGGTAATTTGTAATGGACGTGTCGAAAGCAATATCCAATTTCCTTCGTGTAAAGTACTCAGTAGGCGCAAGTCACGCGCGCGAACTGGCTGCAGCGTTTCTAGGCTACAAAAGTCATTCAGCATATCTGCAGGAAACCGGCAAAGCGAGCTGGTCTCTTCGAGATGTGAACGTTTTGATCCCCGATCTAGACCGCTTGGAGGCAAGACTTCAAACCATCACGGGACTACCGCCACTGCCTAGCGGGCGCATCATTGCCAAACAAATTGGCAAAGATCTGAAAGAACAAAGCCTCTTTCGTGGTGATGTGCTTATCGCCAAAGACATTCCGGAGTTTCGACGCTTGATGGAATCTGAATATTTGCGCGAATCTATCAGCCTGGAAGACGAACTGTCCGGAGAAATTGCGCTGACGAACGCGTGGTTTCACTGGGAGCACTATCAGGAAGTAGAAGTCAAAACCTATGGAAAAGGCATCATTGTCGAAGCATCCGGCTTCTTTGAGGGAAAAAATGATGACGAAGCAGACAAACCCAATCATGGCGATGTCATCGATTTTGACGTAACGGTCAAATTCGAATTGGCGGCATGGAGAGCAGGCTTCAGGAAAGAGGTTTCTGTTCAAGGAGAGGTCAGGCCGCCGTACTAGACATATGACTGATTCACTGCCCGTGGCACCGCCAGTAGTGTCACGGGTGGTTTCTCCATTTGCAGTTTTTAGCTACACAGCGAGCTGTTAATTTGAGTCGTCATTCCGCTGCAACCTGATTTCTGCCCCTCCTGGATATCAAGGTAATTGCTAAAATATATTTTCCAGTGGATTTGCACCTCATGACTTCCCGGTCGCCAGAACCAATCAACATACCCGCAGTTGACGAGCTGCGGCAGGCAATACGGCCGTTGGGAGGCTACCTCTATCAGCTCTATCAAACTTTGTACGCATGGCTGAAGCTTTCCCCGGATGGAATGCTCTTTCTGGAGGTGGCTGAAGATTTCATGGAACTCCTCATGGACGTACTCAAGCAAGTACAGGTTCGTGACACCAAGGCATCAGGAAACATTAGCCTTCGGTCGAAAGGGGTACTGAGGCTTATAGATTCACATCTTCGACTGAAAAATGAGAATCCGGCTAAATCCGTAATCTCAGTTTTCTTAACGACTTCTGAAGCCGGAATGGAACAATCAACGAAGTTTCCGGGCGAGATGTGCGGGCTAGATTACTGGCGTTATGCAGCGCACGGAAAGGCTGAAGTTGAACCGTTGAGACAGTTTCTCCTGAATGAGAACCTTTCAGCCGATTCTAAACAAATAATTGGTTCTTTAACGAGTGAAGAATTTCGCCTCTCGGTAGTCGAGTCGATCCAATGGAATTACGGAGCCGACGATCTAGCCGTTGTCGGACAGACTGTGCGCGATCTGCTGGTAAATCTAGGGCATGAACGGGGAGTGCCCAGCTTA
>JAYRNY010000683.1:0-3564 GCA_041911975.1 bacterium
AAGCAAAAGCCGACGACGAGAAAAATCTAGAGCGCCCGATTATTCTCGAAAATGCCTTTGCACTTGATCTCCTCTACTTCCAGGCAACTCCTCTTGCTCCTCGTGTCGTCACCGGCGTACTGCTATTGACTGACGAAGGCATTGTGTCCGTCGCTGCTTCCCACGTGATTTTGGCAACCGGTGGCGCCGGTCAGATTTTTGCCCGCACTACCAACCCGTCCGTTGCCACCGGTGACGGTATCGCCCTGGCGGCCCGCGCCGGAGCCAAGCTTGCTGACCTTGAATTCGTCCAGTTTCACCCGACCGCGTTTTTCAAAGAAGGCCACCCAGCCTTCTTGATTTCCGAAGCAGTCAGGGGTCAGGGAGCCATTCTTGTAGACGACCGCAATCACCGTTTTGCTTTTGACTTCCACAAAGATGGCGAGCTGGCCACGCGAGACACGGTTGCGAAGGCGATTCACACGACGATGATGGAGCGCAATCTTTCCAGCGTCTATCTCGACATGCGCCCAATCGGCGCGGAAACAGAAGCCAAGTTTCCCAACATTGTCTCAACGCTGAGGCACCTTGGCGTCGACCCTCTAAAAGAGACGATTCCAGTCTGTCCGGCAGCACACTACTACATGGGCGGCATCGTTGCCGATGCTAAGGGTCAAACCAGCCTTCAATCTCTCTACGCCCTGGGCGAATGCGCGTCCACAGGATTGCACGGCGCCAACAGACTGGCAAGCAACTCGCTTCTGGAAGCTGGTGTCATGGCGATGAACCTGGCCAAACACATCAGCTCCCAGCCGTTCAAAACCATTCCTTATAAGAAGAATCAGGTCCTCGCCGAAACATGGCTGGCGCACTGCCGACCGTTTGCAGTCCCGGCAGACAGGCAGGCGCTCAAAGAAATGATGTACAGAGGCGCGGGGCTGGTGCGCGATGCAGAAGGTCTTGAAAAACTGCAAGAGCAGCTCGATGCCATTTCTATATACAAAACCGGCATAGACAGATATGAGCGCGAATCAGCCAACATGCTTCTGGTGGCAAAGTTGATAACCAAAGCATGCTCTTTGAGAAAAGAGACGCGAGGCGGCCACGTCCGGTCGGATTTTGTATCTTCAGAATCTGCTTTCCTGCACCACATCACGTTTTCGCGCGGTGCATGGCGGACGCAAAGTGCCGCGCGGCACCCCTTCACATCGGCGGAACACGCAACATCACTGGCTCGCAAGTGATTCAAAACGCATTAACTTTATCTCTACAATTTCACTTGGCAGCTCGGTCAAGTAACGAGTGTATGTGCATCTAGGGCACTTCCCGGTCAATATTGGCTGGTACTACTTGGATGTTCTAAAACGCTAGCTAAAGGTATACACTTGTATCAATATTTAGGTTGTCTTTAGTTTTTCTTTCGTGTGTTCGAGTTAAGAACGGCTTGGGAACTTACTCTGTAAGTCCCGGTCCTCGTGTGCGTATTTCCCTGTCCGTCCCTCTCCCTCTTTCACCTCTCGCCCCATTTGGAGTGAATCATGAATCCCCGCACCAAACTGCTCATAGCTCAGCCAGACGGCGCAAAGCTCGTCTCTTTGCTCTTGTGGTTGGAGCAATACACCGACTTGGAAGTAGTGGGCACCACTTGCAATGGCGACAAACTCGCCGACTGCACTTCATTTCATCAGCCTGACGTAGTCCTACTCGACTTCAGTCTGCTGGCGCAAGAAGATAAAACTGCCACCGCAAAGATAAAGCACGCCGCGTCGGCTCCAGCAATTCTGGTCATGCACGAAAGCGACATCGCTCCGATGGAGTCAGCCCTGAGTAAGGATCTCGACGGCTACATCAATCCGAAGCTTATCCTCAGCGAATTGACCGAAACGATTCGCAAGGCAGCTCAAAAACGCGTCGTACCCATGGCAGCGGCATATGTGCCGGCAACCATGGCAGGTTAGAAAGTTTATCCCGCCAAAAGCGTCGTCTCCAGCACGAATCCCACAAGGGAATCGTGCTGGATTACACTTAAGGTGAAATCAAATAGATTCGACCTTGAACTCACTTTGTGACACCTGACCTTTTATATCTCTACTCATTTGCCTTCTCGATGATCGTAATCTCGTTGACGAGCTGGATTGCATCGACGATCGAAACGCGTATGAAAAGAGACACAAATAAGGCTATCTCGGCAAGCGGCGCCGCTGCAACTAACACGACATCAGGAACAGGACTGATTACTTCAGGAACCGGGGCGGCAGCTCCTGGGACCGGGCTCATTACTTCCAGCGCCGAGGGAGACATAACAGATCCAACTTCTTCAACTGCACTGATTCAAGCTAATTTGAATTCAAACCAGAAAATTGCCCTCCGCCCCGTCGAGATCGGCTACATGCTAAGGGGCGGAGACACCAACCATGCAGTTCTTGTAATGGGAGTCGACCTCTTGCAACGTGCGGCAAAGCTGCAGTTGGGAGCAGCTATTCCGGAGCCTGCCGAATACGAAAAAAAAATGTGGTCGCTGGCGATAGAGACTGCAAAAGAGTGGGCGCTCAAAAAGGCAGATCCCTATATGCCGCCAGACTTCAAAACAAACCCGGTCGGATTCGTCAAAAGGATCTATGACATTTATCTCTTTTGCACAAAGTCCCTCAAACTTGTTGTAAAGGACATCATCGCCGATCCTCGGCAGCTCAAGCGCTATTTCTCAATGGCCGGAGTGATGCGCCTGCTTGCCGATTTTATTTCCGCTGGGTATCAGCATGCATTTGCGACTTCATTGCGTGAGTACTTGATAGCGAACAATTTTCTGGTCAGTGAAGAAAATCGCATCAAAGCTTCGGCAAAAATCGGCATGCTCGGGCTGTCTATTTTTCCTATTGTGTTTCTCTATTCTCTTTTGATAGTCGGCACATCATCAGGGATTCCGCTCATGCTGTTTGCTGCCGCCGTCATGACAGGCTCAGCGATTATCTCATCGTTTTTCATCACGGCAATTTTTGCAGTGCGTGAATTCTTGCCGTATCTCACGGAGTTCGAATCCTTAGCAATAATTCTGAACAGAGACAGTTGGCGACTGCGAGTTCTCCAAACCGCAAGAAAAGCAATGATGGTTGCATTGACACTGGTAGCGCTCGGGGCATCATCTCTCATCTTTACCGGCGGTTTTCTCTGGCTCTCAGTATTTGGTCTTAAAAACGCTCAGGCGCTGACATTTGTTAGTGTCTTTCTTACCTTTCCCTGCTTGAAAGCGTTTCTATTTCTATTGCGAAGCTGGAAGATTCGTCGCACTCAAATCGCCACTGAATACGGTGAGAAGCAATTGGCAGAGACACGCAAGCGCCTTTCGGAGAAACGGCCGATCACCGCTCTCACTGAAGTTCTCAAAGAAGAAGACTACAACCCACTTTTCTCAGAGCTGATGGCTCTGTACGGAATCGAAGCGCTGATCTTGCTAGCGTGATCTGGCATGTCGGCGGCGCGCCCCCAGAATTGCGGTGTGGGCGGGCCCCCCCCACGCCCAACCGGGGGCCAGCAAAGGGCCCCCCCAAAAAAAAATACGGTTTCTTAGCGGAGTCCGGCAAACAA
>JAYRNY010000684.1:0-2707 GCA_041911975.1 bacterium
GTGCGAAGGCAAACTTCGTCTGCGACGAAGCCTTCACCTTCGATCAGTTCGGGGCCAAGGTTGCCGCGGCCATCGCGCAAGCCAAGACGGTCTACTACAAGTTCGGCGCCAACGACCACTTCGACAAAGCGTTCGACGGGGTCTGGAAGTCCGAGCAGCGCGCGCTCGAAAATTCGGAGACGATCATCCACGAGATGCGTCTATTCAAATCCGAGCGCGAGCTGGACATCATGCGCCATGCCGCCAAGATTTCGGCGGCTGCGCACAGCGAGGCGATGCGCCTTTGCGAGACGACTTCGACCGAGTGGCAGCTGGAGGCGATCATCGAATCGGTCTTCCGCTTCAACCGGGCCGAATTTACCGCGTACAACAGCATCGTCGCCGGCGGCAACAACGCCGTCATCCTGCACTATACGACCAACGACGAGCCGCTCAACGACGGCGACTTGATTCTTGTGGATGCGGGCTGCGAGTACCAGGGCTATGCCTCGGACATCACTCGCTGCTTCCCGGTCAATGGCAAGTTCTCCGCCGCTCAGCGCACCATCTACCAGCTCGTGCTCGACTCGCAGCTGGCGGCCATCAAGGTCGGTGTCGAGGGCAGCAACCTTACGAAGGTGCACGAGGCGGCCAGCCGCGTGCTGCGCAAGGGCCTCTACAAGCTGGGCATCATCTCCAAGGATGTGTCCACCTTGACCGGTGAGCGCAAGGCTCTCCAGGCCTGGTCGAAGGCTGCAGCCGCCGCCAAGAAGGCCGGCGAGAAGGCGCCCGCGGAGCCCGTTACTCTGCGCACCTTCTTCATGCACGGCACGAGCCACTGGCTCGGGCTGGACGTGCACGACGTCGGCACGGGTGGCACCCGCGACCCGCGCGGCAAGAAGCGCAAGCTTGAGCCGGGCATGGTCTTCACGGTGGAGCCGGGCTTGTACTTTGACAAGAACGACGAGCGCGTGCCCAAGCAGTTCCGCGGCATCGGCGTGCGGATCGAGGACGACGTGGCCATCATCCCCGGTGGTCAGGACGTCATCACGCGCGACGTGGTCAAGGAAATTGCCGACATCGAGGCTCTCATGGCCGAAGGTAAGCGATTCCGTCTTGCCGGTCAAGGTCAGCACTTCCCGTCGATTCACTAATCGGCGCTGAGGGCGAAGACCAAGATCCCATCGTTTGAAACTTCGCAGGCGGGCGCGTACCAGTTGCAGTATGCTGGGGCGCGCTCGCCTGCTTCTTTCGTAGCGGGAACGCGATGCGTTCCTAGGCTGCCCTAACCTCAGAGCAGAAACCGCAATGCGTTGCCAAATCAACGCATTCACTTCCCGCTTATGTAAATGCCGCTTGAAACCGGTGCTTGCATAAACGGGGTCGCGAGGGAACTGCCAGAAACAACTCTTGCAGCCCATCAAGAAACCGCAGGAGGCATCCCGTCTCTTTCAGCGGTCAAACGAGGATTTATGACAAAGAAAATTGGCGTGGCAATCTGTGCGCTGATGGTGCTGGCGACTCTCGTCGTCTGCTTCCAGCCCAAGACTGCCATCTCGTCGACGAGCAACAGCCAGGCTCTGCCGTCCGACACCGTGCTTTCAAACAAGCGCTTCCCGGCATGCCGAAACATGCCCGACCCCGGCCACAACCCGAATCTGAAGGACAACGGTTGCGGTCAGCCTCTCATCGAAGCCAACCCGACCGAGAGACTCACTCACACGCCCTTCCTGCCACGCTAACAAGCGGGCGGACTTGCAAGTTTGTACCTGGGAACGCGCGTAATGCGTTGCCATAAACCTTGACCCCGCACTGGTCTGAAGAAGGTGGCAGGCGGATTGACCTGGGTCGGCTCACCAAGCCGATTCTGCCAATCTGCCTGTCGCCTTCTTTTTTTGCCCGGAGAGGCACCATATACGGTGCAAATTTTGCTTTCCGTCTTTTACTATGTTGTATAGCGGAAGTCTGGTGTCCTAGAAGAAGACCGTTTGTGATTGCTTCTATTTGCTTGGCTGCAAATAGAATTTTCGATGCGTGTTGTAACCACGGGATTGGGGGATCTTCGCAGTCACCAAAATGGCATTCAGTTTTTTCTCAAGATCGCCAATTGCACCGCCTTCGCGCTTGACCGTCTGGTCTAAAAACCACTCTCCGTCTTTGTAGCACCTAACATCGCCGCAAAAGAAACAGATGACAATGTCAAACTTGTGTTCTTTTGTGAGAACCGACAGGCCATGATGCGGCTCGAAGCCGCATCGCGTTCTGGACCCGCTTCCTATGCCTGTCTTAATCGCGCTGGCCAGGTTTTCTATCTCGGCATGCGCAACACCTGTACGCCCGAGGATCTTGCGGCCGTAAAACATGTCTTTTTCCGGCTTGTTTGCAGTCCCCAGTATGGACGGTTCGAGAGAATAAACCGTGATGCTTTGCGGGTTGGTGAGAAAAGTGCCGATCTCTTGTTTCTCATTCTCTTTGGATGGTTCGGTGCTCATTGCTTTCAACTGATTGAAAATGGTTAGTGCGCTAATCAGGCACATGCTGACTACGAATGCCGAACGATTGATAAACATGAATTTGGCCCCCCCGATTTCAAAAATGCTTCGCTAATGCTAGCTGTTCTTTTTCGGCGAATCAAACAAATCAAATCAGACGGAGAAAAACTCAAAACTCTGCGTCACCGCATATGGTGCGCAATAATTCTTCTGCCAAGTGAAGTGTGTTGTCGAAA
>JAYRNY010000685.1:0-2981 GCA_041911975.1 bacterium
GAAGGCCCATACGGAGGCAGGATATTCGATGTCGGGATTGGTTGGATAGCCGAATAGTTTTGCCAGCATGTTCGGCTCTACCTCGGACTTTTTCTTTTTGCCGTTTATCTGCATGAATGTATACAAGGACGCAACTGACGGCACAACACCGGCGGGAATTCCGACTATTCCTGAGGGGATCGCGAACTGCGCATTTTTATAGCCCGGTATCGCCAATGCCTCGCAAACTGCCCAGAGAGCACCGTTGCTGATGAAACTAATGGCATTGGTTTTGGCTATCGCTTTATCGCGATTGCTTGTAAATGTAGCAAGTATTTCTTCGTATACCTCGTGCTCTGCATCGATAGCTGCAACAGCGAAGTCAATTTCCAGATTAGTGCGCTGAATGACTTCCGATACTGATTGTCGGGTTTCCAGTAAAGACTGTCTGGCAGCAATATTCTCTTCGCTGCCAATGCTCGTGGTTTCTACTTTCGAACGAGCGTTTTGCAAGTTATCCAGCATCTCAGTCAGCCCAATCGTCTTCGCTAGTTGCATGCTGTTCGCAGACACTGTGCGAGTGTTAAGGCTCACTCCCGTCTTAAGGATTTGCTTGGGAATTTCCAACGTGTTGGCATTGCTTTCTCTACCGGTAGTGGTGGCCTGCGCCAGACACGATGGAGCAGACTGTACAAGAATCAGGAATGACAGAACAGCAACATTTTCTAGCTTATTCATGGCGCAGCGAATCCCCTGGGAAACTACCAACTCTCTCAACTGACTTACGGTAGCCTCGTGCCAATAAAGAAAGTGTTAGGGTTCGGCAGGCAGCCATAAAAATGGCATGTTTTACGGCCGGCCTGGTTCGATTGTTAGGCCTTTACCGTCAGGTTCTTCCGGTTCGCACATCATCTTGATACTTCTTTCGCGTTCAACACCTTGCCCGTTAACTGTTCAGGTAAGGCAAATCTATTTTGAAAAGAAGCCGGGAGCAATAGAACATCAGGCGACGTGGATGAGTGGGCGTTTCTCAACGTCGTGTTCTGCATTTCTCAATATCTCTCGAGTGATAGGTGCCGTTTCACCCTCGCCGAAAATCAGATATTTGAACGCGTACATTAGAGGATTGCCTTCCGTCCATCCGAAGTATGCGTGAGGCGGTCTGCCTGTGGTATCGCGCAAGTGGAGCAGCAGGGCGGCGATTGCGTTTGGAACAGTTGGGCTGTAGCAGCGCAGTATTTGATAGCCGTGTTTTTCTATACCACGAACGTTGAGAACGCCGGTGTAAAACTCTGACACGTCTTTTGGAATGACTTCCAGGAAAATGAAGTTACCTTCCGCTTCCTGAATGCTGTGCCGGAAGCGTGCATCATCCACCTTCCAGGCATAACTCGAATCGTCAGGTTTGTGGGCAAGCAGGCGAATTTCGCCCAAGGCTTCATCTCTGGCTCTTTTGATAAAACCTGCGGCCTTTTCGTCCAACTCGACTTTGCCGACGCGCAGTTCTGTGGATCGCATGGCGCGGGACAAAATGCAGGAAAATAGCATTATCATCGTGAAAAGGACCGAGATGATAAAACCATCCGGGCGGGTTTTTATTATCATGATCGATGCGTATATAAATGCTGCTGCGATGGTGCAAAATGCAATGAGTGTGAAAGGTCCGCGTTTGAAAACCGTGGCTGCTGCTGCGACTGTCGCCGAAGCAATCAGTACCAGCAATCCAGTGGCGAAGGCTCCCGCTTGAGCATCTACGTTGGCTCTGAACAAAAGGACGAGCAACACGCTGATTGCTGTGATGATTAATACCAGAGGCTTGCGTGCCCTTGCCCAACCCGGCGCCATACCGTAGCGAGGTAGATACTGTGGGACGAGGCTGAGCAATGCTGCTACGCCCGACGCACCAGCAAACCATAAGATGAGAACCGTAGAGATGTCGTAGATTAGACCGAAGGTGTCGCCCAGGTAAAGGTGGGCTAAATAGGCAAGGGCTCTTCCATTGGCGGCTCCACCCTCGGCGAACAATTTTGGTTCGATCAAGACTGTGGTCGTTAGGCTGCCAACAATGAGAAATGCGGCCATGATCAGTGCGACGGTGACGAGAAGTTTTTTGGTTCTTTCTATTCGCTGCGGCAGCGAGTGTTTTTCCGGAGTTTCAATCATCGGCATGACTGCAACACCTGTTTCAAACCCCGAGAGGCCCAGGGCCAGCTGTGGAAATACCATCAGGGACACACCGGCCATGGTGGCAAAGTCTTTGTACTGGCTGAAGAGATTTGACATCCACTGATTGATCAAGTGCGACTGCGATGCAAGCTTTTCAACACAAACACTTAGCGTTACCAGATTGGCCAGAAGGTACGCCGCAACAAGCCACACCGAGATGCGTATTGCTTCTTCGAAGCCCTTAAGAAAAACGGCGCCCAGGATCAAAATCATTGTGATCGTCAGAATAATCCTATCGAACGCAAAGTGTGGAAACCATGGGTTCTCAGCTATGTGCGCCGATGCGTCTGACGCGCACATTGTTATGGTGAAGATGAAGTCTGTGGCGGCAAATCCGAGCAGAATCAGCACACAGGCCTTGCCTGTCCACCCTTTGAGCTTTTCTTCGAAGATATGAAAACTGCCCTGTCCGTGCGGACTTTCATTGGCGATTATTGAGTATGCAGGCAGTGCCCCGAAGAGGGTCAATAGAACCAACGTCAAAGTCGCAAAAGGAGAGAGCAGCCCGGCTGCAAGAAATGAGATTCCCGGCTGAAATCCCATCGACGAGAAGTAGTCGACTCCTGTCAAGCACATAACTTTCCACCACGGGTCGAGTTTTTCCTCCCCGCCGTGTTTAGAAGATGAGCTGAGCAACCATTTGCGAAACCGGGACAAGCCTGTCTCCATATAAATGAACACAAGCCTACTCTAACTGCCGAGTTGTGTCCGGCGGAATCAAAAAAACCTAAAAATTTGTCGTAATTGCCATCTAGCCGCTCGGCTGGACAGATCAC
>JAYRNY010000686.1:0-2918 GCA_041911975.1 bacterium
AGCGGACAAACTCCAATTTGCATACGAATATTTGGATCTAGTCACTTCGCTTGACCCCTTGTTTATTAAGCCTTACTGGTTTGCCGCCTTCATTTTAGGTAGTGATATGAACAGGCCCGATCTCGCTCAGAAGCTCATTGAACGTGGAGTTCGAGCCAATCAGAACAATTGGTATTTACCTTTCATTGCCGGTGTTAATCAGTACCTCTTTGCGCACAACGAGATTGAGGCTGCCAGATACTATCGAATGGCATCAAAATTTCCCGACGCGCCAAAATGGCTCGGTCGGCAAGCGGAAATCCTGCAGGCGAAGATACCTTCGCTTGTTAAGGAAGTGAACACCTGGGACACAATTTATAGAACCAGCTCGGACCCGCTTGTTAAAGTGCGTGCCAAAGAGCGTTTGGCGTCTACGTGGATGCGTGTTTTCAAAGCATCGCCCAGTGAAGAAATTCGCAAGAAGGCTCGAAAAGCTCTTGCCGAGCTGGGTGTGGAAGTCAGGTAGTTTGTAGGGCGCATACAATGCGCCACTACTATGGTAGGCGGGGTGGCGCATGGTCTGCGCCTGTGCATTCCTGTTTATCCCGCGTTGGTAGTTGCTGTGTTGTTTCCGAAACAGAACGGAAATCCTCAGGTGCTAAGATCAGGGCGTATATGCCTGGGAGGCGCGCCGTGAAATTCGGGGATTTTGAGCTTTCAATCGTCAGAGAATGCACCTTCAAGCTGGACGGCGGTGCGATGTTCGGCGTCGTGCCGAAAGCGCTTTGGAACAAGGTCTCTCCCGCTGATGAGCAGAACCGCGTCGAGATGCACTGCAACTTGCTTTTGATCGAAACACCCAAAGGAAAAGTTTTGGTGGAAACTGGCATGGGCGATCGCTGGACACCGAAAGAAGCAGAGCGTTACGGTTTGAAGTCGCTTGTGAAACCAGCAACAATGCTTGAGTCTGTCGGTGTTTCCAATGACGAAATTGATTATGTGATCATCTCTCATCTGCACTTCGATCACGCTGGTGGTGGCACTATGTTGAAAGAGGGAAAGTTGGTCCCGACTTTTCCGAATGCGAAATACATAGTTCAGAGAGGCGAATGGGAATTCGCACACAAAGCAAATGCACGTGCCAAGGCAAGTTATCGATTTGAAGATTTTGAGCCTTGGAAAGAGCACGGTGTTTTGAACATCGTTGATGGAAACTGCGAAGTCATTCCTGGTGTAGAAGTGCGCGTGACTGGCGGACACACTAGTCATCATCAAGTTGTGTACTTCGAATCCGGCTCAGAGAAAGGCATTTACTTCGCCGACATCTTGCCGACAAAGAGTCACGTTTCTCCTCCGTGGGTTATGGGATACGACCACTATCCTCTGGCAAGCTGTGATGCGAAAAACGAATGGCTGGCCAAAGCCTCTGCCGAAAGATGGCTCGTAGTCTTCGATCACGAGTTGGGAACTCCCTGGGGGCATGTGGAACTCGTCGACGGCAAGAAGTTCGAATTCAAAGCATTGCCAGCGGAAACACTGGAGCCGAAACGGCTTCACTCCGGCACCAAGGGTCGCATACTTCAAGATCCATTGCCGCATTGATTGCTAGTTCTTCTTGCAGTTGTTCTCTTTGCAGGAATCTTTCAGCGATATGCCAGGTAATGGCTGTCACTCACAGCATCGAAATGGCAGCCAGAAGAGAGGTCTAGTCACTGGTTTAATGTCCGTTTGGGTTGAGGACCTGGATGTATATCGTTCCCAGCGGGTATATACATACTGACAACTGCATTGAATGGGCCTAGTTTGAGCCCCCTGCCTTACCTTGCCTATCTCATTGCGACAGGCTTACCAGAACCTTCCTTCTCACCGATGGAGAGCAAGCCAGTCTTAGCTTTTGATGCCATGCATCCAGACCTGGCTTCGATTCTAGAATGACAGCTGAAGACTTAAAACCTAAAGAGGGTAAAGAAACAGTCACTGCTGTGGCAGACAGTGGTATTGACAGTGCGGGCATTCAAAGCCAATTTAATCTAAAGGAAGACCTGAACTCACTGTTGAAGATTGCGCGCTCTGGGTTCAACCGAACTGAACTGGGCGATCAGCTTGACCTCAGTCTTGATGTTTATGGGCACGATGCCTTAAGTGTAAGTCCAGCCAAGGTCGCTCTGGACAGTAGCCCGCAACCTGCAAACGCAAGTCTTCAGGAATACTGGAAAAACTTCAATAAGAATCTTTCCGATCTACAGATTATCCCGCCTCTAGCTCTGGACATGCAGTCAGGGTTGAAGGACAGAACTCCCGGATTGAAGGACAGAACGCCTGGATTGAAAGAGACTGCTGACGTGGTCAGCCTGTTGCCTTCAGGTGCAGTCGACAACATGAGGGAGAAGGTTTTCGGGAACATCATCAAACGCGATGGTTCGGAGCAAAATTACACCGTTAAGAAAGGCGATACACTCAGTGACATCGCTTTGAAGCACATGGGGCCGTTCCCGCCCGGAATCAGCCGTGAAGAGAGGCTCAAGGCAATTGACGCGCACGTAAAACAGATTGCCGAAGCAAATGGCATTAAGGATCCAAACAAGATTAGCGAAGGCGCTCGTATCACATTGCCTGAATACAAGCACGGCACGGAGCAAAGTGGACAGCAAAAGAATCGCGATGGAAAAGTGGACAATGCACCAGGTCCGGTCGACAAAGTCGAACCCCGCAAAGAACAGAGAGCGGAAAACATTCCTCCCGTTGTTAAGCCCGAACCAGCGCCTGTAGGCGACAAGGATCCCAAGCCCGATCCAAAGAAGATGGCTGAGGAAGTAGAGAAATTACACAAAGCAGCAAATCCGCATATCTTCGGGTGGGGCACCGACGAAGAAGGCATGTTCAAGGCTCTGGAAGGTAAAACCGAAGCCGAACGCAAGATGATGGACGACATGTACAAG
>JAYRNY010000687.1:0-2854 GCA_041911975.1 bacterium
ATCCCACCCGACTTTATTTTTAAATGTCCCCGAAGCGGACCAATTTTTATGGATGGAGAGGTTTCGTAAGCGAACTCCGTGTTTGCATCATAGGTGCGTCTTTTGTATTCAAGGGGTTTCTAAATAGTTCCCTAACAATTCCGCGCAATCATGTTGTGACCGTCTAGGCGTCACGTTGCTCGAGGGCTTGGCGGGGTCAGATGGAAGACAATCAGAATCCTATTTTATGCGCTCGGTTTGGGGCCTCACGCTACCTTGTTTATAGGCGTCTTGCTTGTGCGTTCTGAACGGAAAGGTCGTCAAGAGATCGCTGAGCGCCAAAAAGCAACGTTTGCTTGGCAACGCCTACCTGCAGTATAAGTGTGGATCTGTACTTGTGCGCGTCTTGTTAACGGAGTTTAAGGGGACTGAAACATAACGATCGATCCCTGAGCGAGGCTAAGGGTCATTGTTTTCGGTTCTTCACCGCTTTTTCAAAGACCGTTCCTGCAATACTTTTAACTGATCTCTCAGTTCGACGGCGCGCTCAAAATCTAGATTTTTAGCGGCTTGCTTCATCTCTTTCTCGAGTTTCTTAATCAGTCCAGGTATCGCTCTTTGCTTGCTGCCTGCAGTTTCTCTGCGGGTTTCCCCACCCTCGAGGAAAAGCATCTCGCCGATAGACATGTCATCCATCTCTTCCGGTCTGCCTCTGAGCGCTTCCAGAATGGGGTTGGACACATGCTTTGTAATCGTTTGCGGAGTGATGTTGTGCTCTTCGTTAAACGCAACCTGCAATTTCCGGCGGCGTTCTGTCTCTCCAATCGCTTTGGACATCGAGTCAGTCATGCGGTCGGCGTACATAATTACCTGACCGGCGGCGTTTCTTGCTGCTCGACCTATTGTCTGCACGAGCGAGCGCTCGGCACGCAGGAAGCCCTCTTTATCCGCTTCCATGATTACCACCAGACTTACTTCCGGAAGGTCGAGTCCTTCTCTTAATAGATTTACGCCGACCAGTACGTCGAACTCGCCCAATCGCAAGTCGCGCAGCAACTCAATTCTCTCCAGAGCCTTCACATCGCTGTGCAGCCAGCGCACTTTTATTGCCAGTTCTTGCAAATACTCAGTAAGGTCTTCCGCCATGCGCTTTGTCAGAGTAGTAACCAAAACTCTCTCGTGTCTGGCGGCGCGAATTTTTATCTCCTTGATCAGATCATCAATCTGTCCCTCAATAGGGCGCACGCTGATTTCGGGATCGACAAGACCGGTGGGACGAATGATTTGCTCCACAACCTGGCTGCTCTGCTTCAGTTCGTTGTCGCCGGGTGTTGCGGAAACAAAAACGGTCTTACCGACTTTCGCGAAAAATTCTTCATATGTGAGCGGTCGATTGTCGCGCGCGCAGGGCAGTCGGAAACCGTATTCCACAAGCGTGTCTTTGCGCGATCTGTCACCGGCGAACATGCCCTGCAATTGCGGCAGTGTGACATGAGATTCGTCGATGAATGTGATGAAACCGTCGCGGCCGAATTTGCGCACGAAATAATCGACCAGGGTCTGCGGCGGCATGCCCGGTTCTCTTCCTTCGAGCACGCGCGAATAGTTTTCTATACCATTGCAATAACCGACTTCCTTGAGCATCTCTATGTCAAAGCGAGTGCGCTGTTTCAGTCTTTGCGCTTCCAGAAGTTTTCCCTGCGAACCCAGCTCTTCAAGCCGTTCTGCGAGCTCCAATTCAATCTGCTCGATTGAACGCTCCAATTCTTGCTCGTCGGCGACATAATGTTTTGCAGGATAAATGCGCGCCACATCTGCCAGTTCTTCAATCTCACCGGTGACGGGATTGACTACGGCAAGCCGTTCTATCTCATCGCCAAAAAGTTCTACTCGCAAAATGCGCTCTTCATATGAAGGATATATTTCGATGACATCTCCGCGGGCGCGAAAACGCGAGCGCTCCACGACCATGTCGTTGCGCGCGTAGTGGATGTTGACCAGCGCCGTGAGCAGGTCGTGGCGGTCTATGGTGTCGCCCAGTTTCAATTCAATCGCTGCGGACAAATATCTTTCCGGAACACCAAGACCGTAAATGCAACTTACCGAACCAACCACGACAACATCGTTGCGTTCCCACAACGAGCGAGTCGCGGAGTGCCGAAGCCGGTCGATCTCGTCATTGATGCTGGCTTCCTTTTCAATGAAAGTGTCAGTCGACGGAATGTACGACTCGGGCTGATAGTAGTCGTAATAGCTGATGAAGTATTCGACGGCGTTGTTTGGGAAAAACTCGCGCATTTCGTTGGTCAACTGCGCTGCCAGCGTTTTATTATGGGCAAGAATAAGCGCCGGCATCTGCGTTTCTTGAATCAGCTTTGCCATCGTCATAGTTTTGCCCGAGCCGGTCACGCCCAGCAAAGTCTGAAAGCGCTGGTTTTGCTCGATGCCGGATTTGAGCGCCGCAATCGCCTTGGGCTGATCGCCTGCGGGTTTGAAACTGGAAACCACCTCGAATGGCACCTTCGGGTTGTCCGGCGCCTTGGGCAGTGCTTTGCTGTACTGGACGCGAAACTCATCGTCCTTGGCGATTCTAGACTCTGTTATATCGTTCTCTGAGCCGGACTTCTTCGCCTTCTTGGGGCGGCTGTCTTTCGCACCCTCCTGGGGTCCGTTGCCTGTGTTTGCGGTCTTTCTAGGCATTGAGTCGTAAACTTGCGATGCACTTTTCGTTTTCGTAGTAGCGGCATACATGCCGCCTTGCTCAAAGAGCCGCGTGCGGCTCCCCTACGACTGGAAGAACAATCAAGCTTTTGGCTTGGCTTCTTCTTCCTGCGACTGGGCTTGATTCTGAGACTTGTCCTCGATTTCCATCGCC
>JAYRNY010000688.1:0-3228 GCA_041911975.1 bacterium
CGTAATTCCAAAATTCGGTGCCCAGTGCTCCAATGCGAGCCAGGGGCCAACTCCGATGAAATTCGCCGTTAATACAAACATAAAGATTCCCGCAATAAGCGGCAAATATTTCTTGTAGTGATGACCCATCAAACCCTTGATAAGGTCTTCGACAAACTGATAAATCATCTCGATCAATTGTTGAGCGTTCGAGCCTGCACCCTTATTTGTCATGGCAGGGACGATGAGCGCGCATGAGGTGAGAATGAATCCCATGCAGATCCAGCTCATGACCAGGGTGTCGATATGGATATCACCGTATGTCCCCAGACCTTGCACACCCAGAAACGGCTCTTTGAGCCAGGTGGCGTCGTGTACTACTTCCTTGAGGGGCAGGTTATGTCCAAGCATCTCTTATTCCGGGTTCTTTTGAAGCGAGGTGGGATAAACATATGTCTTTCGGCTATTCCAGCGGTATATGCGTTCGGCAATTCTCACAGCAAACGCAAACTGTCCACACTGAGCCGGTCCGGTGCGGCTTCCGAATCAAATAGTTTCAGAAACGCACTGGAGATGAATGATATCAGATGACTTTCGCCGGGCAGGGCGCCGCAAACACAACCTTAACTATCTGAGTTATTGCTTTTCTCATCTAAATCAATCGGCTTGGCGCCGGGCGGAGTGCCTGGAGTGTCCAGAGAAGTGGCCTTCTTGACCATACGCCACAAGCCCAGCCCGCCTCCCAAAACGGACAATCCAAGCGAACACCAGGGCGAGGTGTGCAGCTTGTCATCGAGAAATCCGCCACCCCAGACGCCAAGCATTACCAGAACCGCGGCGCCGAGAACCGCATCCGAAACGACAAACATGGCTCTCTGGAAGTTGCTGGGACCGAATGCTTTGCCGGCCGGCGCGTCTCCTGTGGCTGTTTTATCGGCGTCTTTCATATATCGAAATCAATCGAGCCCCACTACTGCAAAAAAATTCCGCCGCAGTCACATTCTCTAGCGTACCGCAGGAAGGACTGCAAAGATGGCGAAAAGTGCCGTCCGCTGGGTAAATGGGTAAAAAGTCCTGGGCTGGACCGATAATTCTTGGCAGCCATCCCCGAATGACCCGGTTGCCAGGGCGCAGATAGTCTGAAAACGGGGCATAAGGTTAAGTGTGACTTTGCTACACTACATCTAATCCATATTAATCAGAGGCCTTTTGCGGTCAACATTGGCAAGAACAGGCGCAAATCGGGTCTAATTCAGATAGAAGCCAGTTAAAAGGAGTTATCAGCACATGTTCGACAGGCTAGCCAACTTAGTGAAGGCTATGTTCAACGCCTTGCTGGGACGCATGGAAGATCCCCAGATAATGCTGGAACAGACCTATCAAGACCTTCAGTCGAACCTGATTCAAGTTCGCCAGGCCGTTGCGCAAGCAATCGCCACCGAAAAGCAGCTCGAGCAGCAGCTCCAGAAGAATAAAGAACAAGCCGAGACCTGGCATAACCGGGCAGCCATGGCGGTTCAACAAAACAATGACGACCTTGCCAAACAGGCGCTCCAGCGCAAACAACAGTATCAACAAGCGGCGCAGGATCTCGAAGCCCAGCTGAAGGTGCAAAAGGAAACGACCAACACACTTAGACAGCGCCTGACCGACCTGGAAGCCGAAGTGCAAAAGGCTTACACCAAGAAGCAAGTGCTCATCGCCCGGGACAAGGCCGCCCAAGCAACCAGCAAAGCCAACGAGATTCTTTCGAAGACGACTGCGTCCGGCGCCATGAACGTGATCGAAAAGATGGAAACCAAAGTCCAGGAGCGCGAAGCACGTGCGGCAGCGCTTGCTGAATTGGGCACCGACCAGCTCGACAAGCAATTCAAAAACTTCGAAGGCAAGACAGATATCGAAATGGAATTGCTTGCCCTCAAAGGCAGTATGGGTAAGTCCTCAGAAGCGCCCAAACTCTCCGTCAAAGAGCCGGTTCTTATCGAAGTAAACAAGAAGGGCGACGAAGAAGAAATCGACGCCCAGGAAGTAAAAGAGCTCGATAACTAATTTGTAAGCGCTCCGGGCTCAGCTACGCCTCGCCTTTCGCGGGCGCCCTTCGCTCGTCCGTCGGTGTTGCTGGGTTGCATGAATGCCGGCCCTACAGATTATTGATAATCGCTTCTACGCTTTCGAAGTACTCTTTGAAGCGGCCCTCGAGAATGGCTGCGCGAGCCAATCTTGCTTCTTTAATCAAAAACGTGATGTTGTGCAGGGACAACAACGCGGCGCCGGACATTTCATTTGATCTAACTAAATGATGCAGATACGCGCGCGTGTAGTTCTTGCATGCATAGCAAAGGCAATCCGGATCGAGAGGCGCGAATTCCTCTCTGAATCTGGCGTTCTTGAGAGCAAGGCGACCCTCGAAGGAAAAGGCCGAGCCATGCCTGGCAAGTCGCGTCGGTGAAACGCAGTCGAACATATCGATACCGCATCTGATGGCATATGCAATATCCCACGGCGTGCCTATTCCCATCAGATATCGTGGCTTTTCCTCAGGCAGAAGAGGCGCGGTGAATAGAACAATGCGCTCAATCACCTCTCGGCTCTCGCCCACGGCCACGCCGCCAATGGCAAAACCCGGCAGCGGATAGGAGGTCACGACATCCACCGATTGGCGGCGCAAGTCTTCGAACATGCTGCCTTGCACTATTCCGAATAATGCCTGATCGTCAGGTCTCTTGTGTTTTTCCGCACAAATAGCCAACCAGCGGTGGGTACGCTCCATCGATGCTACGGCTTCTTCGTGCGTACAGGGGTTCTTCACGCAGTCGTCGAAAGCCATGATAATGTCAGCGCCCAGCGCGTTTTGAATCTCCATCGACCGCTCCGGTCCGATGAAGTGCTGTTTGCCGTCCTTGTGATCCTTGAAGAAGACGCCTTCTTCGACTATGCGGCGAAACGAGTCCAGACTGAACACTTGAAAGCCGCCCGAGTCTGTGAGAATCGGTTTATTCCAGGCAGTGAAGGCATGAAGACCGCCTGCCTTCTTGATCAACTCGTGCCCGGGGCGCAAAAAGAGATGATAAGAATTGGCAAGAACAATCTGAGCGCCGCAAGCTTCCACTTGTTCATATGTGAGCGATTTTACCGTGGCATTGGTGCCGACCGGCATGAAAACGGGTGTTTCCACATCCCCGTGCGGAGTAGAGAACACCCCGGCCCGCGCGCCGGACCAGGGGCAGACTGCCTGCAATTCAAACTTAA
>JAYRNY010000689.1:0-5371 GCA_041911975.1 bacterium
GCTCTTTCGGGGAATCTTTCCAATTGCACTGAGGTCGTCTACGTGTCACCGCTCAAAGCATTGAGCAATGACGTGGAGAAGAACCTTCAGGTGCCGCTTAAGGAAATTCTAGATCTGGCGATGGAACAGGGTCTCCTCATGCCGGAGATACGCACGATGGTGCGTACAGGAGACACGCTAGCCATCGAGCGCAGGACCATGCTCAAGCGACCACCGCACATTCTTGTCACGACGCCGGAATCTTTGTACATCATGGTGACAGCAGAAAAGAGCCGAGCAATTCTGCGCGATGTCGAGACGGTTATAGTCGACGAAATCCATGCGCTTGCCGATGACAAACGCGGCGTTCACTTATCGCTTTCTTTAGAGAGGCTTGAATCGCTCACCTGGAAGCCGCCCAATCGGGTGGGACTTTCGGCTACTCAAAAACCGATTGAGCTGACGGCGCAATTTCTTGCCGGTAATAGCCGAGCGCTTCCGCACATCGTGGATGTAGGGCACAAGCGTCAGCTCGACCTTGCCGTGGAAGTACCGGATTCAGAATTGGGAGCGGTTTGTTCCAACGACCTCTGGATGGAAATCTACCAGAAGTTGTTCAAGCTCATCAAAAACCATACTTCTACGCTTATCTTCGCCAACACGAGAAAACTGGCTGAAAGAATCGCCCACGATTTAGGAGAAATGTTGGCGCAAGACGTTGGTGAAGAACAAGCCTCGAGTCTTATTGTTGCTCACCACGGCAGCCTCTCGCGCGAATTGAGACTGGAAGCCGAAAGACGCTTGAAGTCCGGTGAACTGAAAGCGCTGGTGGCGACCGCTTCACTGGAATTAGGCATTGATGTCGGTGCCATTGATTTAGTGTGCCAAATTAGTTCGCCTCGCAGCATTGCCGTCGCGTTGCAGCGTATAGGCCGGGCTGGGCACTGGCGCGGAGCAATTCCCAAAGGCAGGCTTTTTGCCACTACACGCGACGATCTTTTGGAATGTGCGTCGCTTGTAAAATCAATCAATGAAGGCGATCTTGATCGCCTGATCATTCCGAAAAACTCTCTTGATGTTCTTTGCCAGCAAATTATCGCGACTTGCTCGACGCAAGAATGGAAAGAAGACGATCTGTTTGAGTTGGTCAAACGCGCCTATCCTTTCAGCGATCTGGAAAGGTCCGAGTTCGACGAAGTGATCGAAATGCTCGCCACCGGACTCTCAGACGTAAGAGCGAGATATGGAGCTTTTCTCCAGCGTGACCGGGTTAATGGAATAGTAAAGGCAAGACGCGGCAGCCTGCTTGCCTCAGTCACCAATGCCGGTGCTATTCCGGAAACAGCTCTTTTTACGGTATTGACCGAACCGGAAGGAT
Source organism: bacterium (assembly GCA_041911975.1). Lineage (GTDB taxonomy): Bacteria > Cyanobacteriota > Vampirovibrionia > Obscuribacterales > Obscuribacteraceae > QKMZ01. The sequence goes on from JAYRNY010000689.1 coordinate 1,358, forward strand.
TGATGGTCGGAACTCTAGATGAAGACTTCGCTGTGGAGAGTTCTGCAGGCGATGTGATGCTGCTCGGAACGACATCCTGGATGATCACCAAGATTGAAGGAAAAGCCGGCAGAGTGTGGGTTGTAGATGCGAACGGTGCGCCGCCTACAGTGCCCTTCTGGAGGGGCGAAGCGCCCGGCAGAACAAAGGAGCTTTCCGATCATCTTTCCCATCTCAGAGAAGAAATCAGCCGGCTTGCTCTTACAATCGCTTCTGAAGAAGACGATGATTATGACCTTCCAGCCGGACCGGCTCGTGCTGAAAGGTGGTTGGTGAAAAATTGTGGACTGAGCAAGGACGCCGCCTCTCAGGCTGTTTCCTATGTGCTCGAAGCTCAAGCGCTTTTGGGCGGAGTTCCTTCGAAGAAATTAGTCATAGCCGAGCGTTTCTTTGATGAAGCCGGCGGCATGCAATTAGTGATACATTCGCCATTCGGCAGCCGCATCAATAAAGCCTGGGGAATGGCACTAACCAAGAAATTTTGCCGTAATTTCGATCTTGAACTGCAGGCGCAGGCGACTGAGAATGGCATCAATATTTCATTATCCGAGCGGCACAGTTTTCCTCTTGAAGATGTCTTTCAGTTCCTTAGTTTGGAAACAGTCGTCTCCGTACTCGAGCAGGCGATTCTTCAATCACCTTTGTTTACAACCAGATTTCGCTGGTCGGCAAATCGATCGCTGGCGCTTCTGCGCTTTCAGGGCGGCAAGAAAGTACCACCGCAAATTCAACGAATGCGCGCCGAAGACTTGTTAACGGCTGTTTTCCCGCAAGCGGCTGCCTGCCAGGACAATATTTCTGGCGAAATAGAGATTCCCATTCATCCACTAATCAAAGAAACGATGAAAGACGCTTTGACAGAAGCGCTCGATCTGGAAGGCTTTTTGGAATTGCTGACCAACCTGAAGAACGGCACAATTGCCACTCATGCAATAGACACCCCGGCGCCGTCGGTTTTCTCTCACGAGATTTTGAACGCCAATCCATATGCTTACCTGGATGATGCTCCTTTGGAAGAAAGGAGAGCGAGAGCGGTTGAATTGAGGAGAGTTTTGCCTGACTCGATTGCCTCGACAGCTGGGCGATTGGATGAATATGCCATTCAACAAGTGCAGATGGAAGCATGGCCGGATGTTAGAAATGCCGATGACTTGCACGATTTCTTGTATACCGTCATCGCTGCTCCGCCGCATCTCGCCTTAGCCGTCCATGAAAGCGGCATGATCAACTGGAGCACTCACTTCCGTGAGCTGATGAAGCAAAACCGAGCCGGTGTAGCTCAGGTCGGCGACCATGATTTTTGGGTGGCAACTGAGAGGAAAGCAGCTTTTCTGTCGATATATCCCGATGCCAATTTTGAAAGTCATTTGCCCGATATTCAAGAAAAACAGCTGACAAGAGAAGACGCTATCGACTTCATGGTGCGTGGCTGGATTTGTTATTTAGGTCCGGTAAAGGCAATTTTGCTTGCAGAACTATTAGCACTTCCCCAGTACGATCTTGATATGTCTCTGCTCAGGATCGAAGCGCAAGGCTCAATACTTCGTGGCAAATTCACCGGTCGTGAAGAAGAATGGTGCGACCGTCGCTTGCTTGCCAGAATTCACAGACTTACAGTCGATGGATTGCGCCGCCAGATCAAGCCCGTCTCTCGAGAAGAGTTCATGCTGTTCCTGACCCGCTGGCAGCACGTTGCACCCGGCACCCAATTGGTGGGAGTGCGAGGGCTTCAACAAATTCTCGACCAGCTTCAAGGCTTTGAGTTGCCGGCCAATGCATGGGAGACTCAAATCTTATCTAAGCGCGTTCGCAAGTATGATCCCGAAGATTTAGATCAATTGTGCATGACTGGTGCAATCGGCTGGGGGCGAATTTCACCTCACCCAGCTACAGTTGCGGCTGTCGAACCACAGCCAAAGCGCTTTGCATTCAAACGCCCGCGCTATGGTATGCCCATTTCCAGATCTATATCCTCGGAAACAAAAAACAAACTGACTGCCTTTAACGAAACTTCCAGCGACAGAGTTGAAACTCTCACGCTGCTCACAGACAACGTCGCTTTGCCGAAAGAGAACAGAGGGCGGCGGGTAATTCCCAGTAGCGTCTCACCTGTGACCTTCTTTATCAGGCAGGATTGCGATTGGATCAATTACAGCAAACGCTCGGTGGAAAAGGTAGACGACTATTGTTTAAGCACCAATGCGCGGCTTGTTTTCAAACATTTAAACGAGCGTGGTGCCTTGTTCTTCATGGATCTGACTCGCTTTACCGGTCTGCTTAAGTCTGAAATTGAAACTGCTCTTTGGGAATTGGTTGCGGCTGGTCTTGCCACCGCCGATGGTTTTGACAATCTGCGTTCACTCATCGATCCAAAACGCCGCAGCGGGCAAGGAAGCTCCAGAGATTTGCGCCCGAGAAACGCGACCGGCCGTTGGTCCGTGCTGGGAGAAATGGCGCCCGAAGGCGACTCGAACGCTGTCGAGAGTGCCTGCATGATTCTTCTAAACAGATATGGTGTTCTTTTCAAAGATCTTCTGACCCGTGAAACGACTGTACCTACCTGGCGAGAAATGTTGCCGATTCTCAGGCGAAAAGAAGCTCGCGGAGAATTGCGTGGAGGCCGCTTCGTTGCCGGCTTCTCAGGCGAACAATATGCACTTCCGGCTGCGCTCGAATCACTGCGCGCCAATCGAGAACAGTCAACGGACATCCTCAAGACAATCGAAGTCTCTTCCGTCGATCCGTTAAATCTGCGCGGCATAATTTTGTCGGGCGAAAAAGTTCCGTCCAACTCGGGACGATTTTTGAAACTGGGTGATAATCCGGCTCCATCATTGATTCGAGAAGAAGCGGACGTCGATTACAACGTCTCTGCGGTTTAGATCAAAAGTTCGTCGGCATCCCACCTGGGGTCGAAGATCTGTGGAGCCTTGCAGACTACGACAGGTTGATCAGTATAAGCGCGAGAACGAATAGCTCCTGCTGTACGTCGTTCTACTTCTCTCATCATTGGACCGGGCGTAGGAGCCGGGCGGTAAACCGTAGCGGTGATCGGAATTCGGTCCCAATCGCTGTAGTCGTTGTACTTGCGCTGCTCTTCTTCATATTGTTTGCGTTCTTCGGGAGTCATGTGGGCAAGCACATGATCTCTAGCTTGCTGCTCGATCTCATGGGCACGCTTGTTGACTTTGTCCATGGTTGGCGTTACCGGAGGCGGATCATCAAAGTCGATTAGGCAAGCCAGCATGGATCTGTGACGCTGGTATTCTTCCATTGCCTCCTTCTCTTGCTGGTATTTCTTTTGATCTTCCGGTGAAAGCTTGGAGACCGCCTCTCTCTCCGCTGCTCTACTTACTTTGGCCTGAAGATTATAGTAGCTCGAGCCAAAAAGCAGGTCGCGTATTTCGTCTATCGGCTCAGAAAGTCCATCTTCAGGGCGACGTATGCCGATACGAATAGGGAAGCACTTATCAGTTGCAGCTGTAACTCCATGTTTATCGAAATCTACCGTGCAATCAGGAAGGAAGCCTGTGCATCCCCGTCCCTGATTCAACTTATCGGAATTGTATGCCCTTATATCTTCGAACTTGATCTGATTGCAGAGAGGTTCAACGTCCTTGATTGCGGACGCGCAGGACTCCTGGCTTGTTTCAAAAACCATATGAAGCACCTATGGGAATAGTAACTGGACTTGGCACAGTCACAAGTTAGCCGGACAAATTTCAAAAAATCTTTAAAATTGGAATAACACGCGGCCCTATTTTTTTGCCGGCCGGGATGGATTGTCGCCCTGAAGATGCTTAAATTCGTTATCCAAAAAGAAGTCCTTATGCATGATCATGCACTTCTTTCCGGTTGGATCCATCATGAGCACTCTACCGGTTGGACGTTCTTTCACAGTCGCTGCTTCTTTCCCATTTTCGTCGGTAGTTTTGACATTTTTGAGAAGCTCGAAGACGCGTTGCGAATGCCGGA
>JAYRNY010000690.1:0-10192 GCA_041911975.1 bacterium
AGCCAATCCGTTGAAAGGGTTGTTTACGCCGCAGCCGCAGTATGTAACACCGCAGACTTTGATGAATCCGGATCCAGCTCCACCCGATGGCGAAATCAATCATCTGAAGGGTGTTTTCACTGCCCAACCGCAGTATGTGACGCCGCAGACATTGATGAACCCGCATGCTTTGCCGCGATATTACGTAAAAGAGCGGTTGCCGGAGCATTTTTTCGTCAAAGACGCAGGCGGAAAGGACCGGCCGACGGACAAAATCGAGACACCACTTGGTCCGGCTAAGGCGGCTGATAATAGTGTCAATTCCAACGCGCATCCTTTGCGGCAAGCCATGCTATTGATAAACAGCGCCCGTGAAGGCGATGCGATTGCACTGATGGACAGGTTTCTGGTTCAATATCCCGGCAATTTTCAAGCCCGCTATGTCAAAGCTGTCGCCCTGGTAAGGCTGCGCAGATTTTCCGAGGCTCGCGACGAGTATCAGCGAATAATGCAGTATTCAGCAGACCCGGCCCTGAAAACCCTTGCTCAGGAAGGCATGACGAAATTAGATCAATAAAAGTCCAAGAAAATTCCAATGAAATCGAGGACAAGTCGACATTTGCGCACGAAGAATTGCTGAGAAGTCGCCCAGTTGCCAATTTGGGACCAAATCTTAAGAACTTGCCGGTTGTCAGTAGAAAGGGATATGCTGGTTATTGATGCCAGTTTCTAAGGTTTCCCAGTGAATCGAATTACCAAGGGTTTTTCTGCCGCCAATAGTCCGTCCAAGGAAAGAATCCTCAACTTCAGTGTTGCGGCTGCGTCGCTCTGGACTATGAGGCACCTGCTTTTCGGCATGGTCTACTATTTCATGATCTGCCAGATACCGGGCATCATGGTCAAAGCTGACCTTTTCAAATGTGTGTGCATGTCGCTTTTGTTCTCGATGATTATTATGCTGGTGACCTTGTCACTGGCTTTTTTGGGCAGTCTGTCTTACGTCACTTACAGGCTGTTTAAGAACACAGAAGAATTTCTTACCGAAGAAAACACACTCAATCTCGACTGGATGGCGGATAGGCGCTATCTGCTCCCGTCGTTGATTTGCGGTGTTGTGTTCAATGCCGTGCTGCTCAAGGCATTTGCCAGCTTTTATCCGAACTTGATAATGATTGAAGGCTGGGCGCCTGCATTGATTGCCGCGGCTATCATAGTTTGCGCAAACCGGTCTTTAACATCCTTGCAAAAGAACGTGATCAAGCTATCCCTGGCTGACGAAATCAAAGCTGTCAGAGGAAGGGCTTAGTTTCAGAGTCCGTTGTTTAGAGAACGGCTGTTTCTCTGTAGGCGCCGTGCACTTCTCGCATGGCATCGCAAACTTCGCCCATTGTGGCGTAAGTTTTCACTGCTTCCAAAATTATTGGGAAGCTGTTGCCGCCGTTTCGCAAGACGTCTTTCAATTTCTCGAGCGATGCATCGACCTTGGCCTGGTCGCGTTTTTGCTTGAGCTTTTTCAGTCTTTCAACTTGTCTGTCTTGATACTGGCGGCCAATTTTGAGAATTTCGATTCCCGGTCCATCAGCTTCTTCCGTAAAGCCGTTCAAGCCGACAAAGATTCGGTCTTTGGAGTCCAGCTTTTGTTGGAACTTGTAGGCAGAGTCGGCGATTTCTTTCATGAAGAAGCCTTTCTCGATACCGGATATGACACCACCGACTGCTTCGATCTTTTCGAAGTATTCTTCAGCTTGACGCTCCAGTTCGTCCGTCAGCCATTCGACGTAATACGAGCCGGCCAGCGGATCGGCGACGTTGGTGACGCCGGTTTCGAAAGCGATGATCTGCTGCGTGCGCAATGCTATGTGCGCAGCCTTTTCAGTTGGCAGGCCGAGCACTTCGTCCATAGAGTTGGTATGCAGCGACTGAGTGCCGCCCAGAACTCCAGCCAGTGCTTCGATGGCTGTGCGGACGATATTGTTTTCAGGCTGAGGCGCAGTCAAGCTGCAACCTGCAGTTTGAGTGTGGAATCTGAGCTTGAGCGAGCGCTCGTCTTTTGCACCATACTTGTCACGCATGCGCCGTGCCCAAATTCTTCTTGCGGCACGGTACTTAGCAATCTCTTCGAAAAAGTCGATGTGCGCATTGAAGAAGAATGAAAGGCGAGGGACGAAATCGTCCACCTTCAATCCTGCTTCGATACCGGCGTCCACATAGGCGAATCCATCAGCCAATGTGAATGCAAGTTCTTGAGCGGCGGTCGCACCGGCTTCGCGGATGTGATAACCGGATACGGAGATGTGATTCCATTTCGGCACTTCATTGGTGCAGAAGACCATCATGTCTTTGATCAATTGCACAGCCGGACGAGGCGGAAGCAGGTATGTCTTTTGTGCGATGTACTCTTTGAATATATCGTTTTGCAAAGTTCCGTTCAGCTGTTTCAAGTCAAAACCGCGCTTTTGCGCGTTTGCCAGGAACATTGCAAAGATAATCACCGCCGGTCCGTTGATGGTCATGGACGTGGACACTTTGTCCAGCGGCAGGTCTTGATAGAGGATTTCCATGTCTTCGAGGCTGTCGATAGCAACGCCGCAGACACCTACTTCGCCGTTGGAGACCGGATTGTCGGAGTCATATCCCATCAGCGTGGGCAGGTCGAAAGCCGTGGAGAGTCCGGTTTGCCCTTGCGAGAGCAAATATTTGAAGCGGGCGTTTGTTTCCTCAGGACCGCCGAATCCTGCAAACTGACGCATTGTCCAGACTTTGCCGCGGTACATGTTGTTGTGGATGCCGCGCGTGTAAGGAAATTCACCGGGCTCGGCGAGCTTCTCTTCGTATTTCCAGTCTTTGAGATCTTTCGACGTGTAGACGGTTTTGAGCGGAATGCCCGAAATTGTTTCGAAGGTTCTTTCTACTTTCGGTTTCGTCAGTTCTTTGACCATTTGTCCGCTCCTTGCCGTCCTTGGACTTCCTTCAACTCGCCTAAACCATTAGTTCTTTCGGAACAGTAAGCTGTTCTGAAACTCAAGAAGAGTATGATCTCCACTTGTCAGTCTACAACACAGATCTGGCGCTGTAATCTTTTCATAATCGAGGTGCTCTTGTCATGACATCAGCGGCGTCGGCTAAATCGCAGCAAGATTCAAAGGTCTCCAATCTTTCCGGGCCGGAACTGCTCAAAGCCATTAGGGAAAGCAAAGGACCGATTCAAGTTCACGCGCCCAGAGGTACAGCGTTGAACGCCAAGGGCTGGGTGCAGGAAGCGGCGCTTCGAATGCTTTTGAACAATCTCGATAAGGAAGTTGCAGAGCGCCCTGACGATCTTGTCGTCTACGGCGGTTCGGGTAAAGCCGCCCGCAACTGGGAATGCCTGAAGACGATTGTGAAAGAGCTAGTCGAGTTAGAGAATGATGAGACATTGCTTGTCCAGTCAGGCAAGCCAGTGGGCAAATTTCGCACGCATGAAGATGCACCCCGTGTGCTCATTGCCAATTCCAATCTGGTCGGCAATTGGGCAAACTGGACTTATTTCCGCGATCTGGAGCAAAAGGGTTTGATCATGTTTGGTCAAATGACCGCCGGATCCTGGATTTACATAGGTACTCAAGGCATATTGCAAGGTACGTACGAAACATTTGCTGCTCTGGCGCGCAAACATTTTGACGGGACGCTGAAAGGAAAAATCGTTCTGACGGCCGGTCTTGGCGGAATGGGCGGTGCCCAGCCATTGGCTGTGACGATGAATGACGGCATCGCCATCTGTATCGAAGTGGACGAAACCCGAATCGACAGACGCATTGAAACGAAGTACTTGGATGTAAAAGCATTCAACCTCGAGCATGCTTTGAAGCTCGCCAAAGAGGCGAAGGAAAAAGAAAAGCCGCTTTCTATCGGCGTTTTGGGCAATGCTGCCGAGGTTCTGCCTGAGCTATTCAAACTGGGATTTGCGCCTGATGCTTTGACCGATCAAACCTCCGCGCACGATCCTCTTACTGGTTACATTCCCAAAGGATATTCACTGGAAAAGGCAGCAGAACTGCGCTCTAGCGATCCGAAGAAATATGTGGAACTCTCGACGCAGTCGATTGTGGAACACGTCGAAGCCATGCTGGAATTCCAAAAGAAAGGTGCCATCACATTCGACTACGGCAATAATATTCGCCAGGTCGCATTTGATAAGGGTGTTGCAAAAGCCTTTGATTTCCCGGGTTTCGTACCCGCGTACATAAGGCCCCTCTTTTGTGAAGGCAAAGGTCCTTTCAGATGGGCAGCTCTGTCCGGCGATCCGCAAGACATCGACAGAATCGACAAAGCCATTTTGGAGAACTTTGCCGACAACAAGGCGCTCTGCAAGTGGATCAAGATGGCTAATGAGAAGGTCGCATTCCAGGGCTTGCCGGCTCGTATTTGCTGGCTCGGATATGGAGATCGCGCCAAGCTTGGGCTGATCATCAATAAATTGGTAGCCGCCGGTGAGGTCAAAGCTCCCATCGTCATCGGTCGCGATCACCTCGATGCGGGCTCTGTAGCCTCTCCTAACCGTGAAACTGAATCCATGAAAGACGGTTCGGATGCGATTGCCGATTGGGTCTACTTGAACGCGATGATCAATGCAGTGGGCGGCGCCAGCTGGGTTTCACTTCATCACGGCGGTGGAGTCGGTATTGGATACTCTCTGCATGCCGGCCAGGTCATCGTGGCAGACGGCACAATTGATGCAGATCGCCGTTTGAAACGCGTTTTGACGACCGACCCGGGTATGGGCGTGATCAGACACGCCGACGCCGGCTACGACGAAGCCATCGACTTCGCGAAGAAAGCCGGCGTGCATGTGCCGATGAAAGCCGATACGAAGGACTAAATTCCATCGAAAAGCGGACCGCGCAAGATGTAAGAAATTCTCGAGAATTTCTTACAGTCCGTGCGGCTGGAATCGCACTGGAATCGCCGTTTTGAACTTTTGAAAATGACTATATTGGCAAGCGGAACTCTGAAAGCCAGCACCTGTCTGCGTTGCCGAGTCGAAGGGTGTAAGAAAAACTCGAGAATTCCTTACACCCGGAGAATTTGGAATCTAAAGACCGAGCCGCAGTTCTAATTTTTGGACATAATCAGTCGACTGGTTATCTATCACGGTCGCTTATTACTGACGCTCGGGGGGCAAAAGTAGCCGCTTTCCGATACGCAGGCGGCGTAGAGATATCAAGTGTTTTACACCCTATTAAATTACTTTTTGCCTGCCACTTCACTTCCTTTTGCCTGAGCATTATATGATCGTTAGTAGCAGGGAAAGTTTCTTAAAATCCTTACTGGTTCTAGCTTCCGGCTATCTTCGGTAGACTTCTGGAAATAATTAAATGGGGCGTCTAGTACAAAAGTTTGGCGGCACGTCGGTTGCAGACGTCAAAAAGATCCGCAAGGCTGCAGAGATTGCGGTGAAAAACGCTTCCGAAGGTAACGAAGTAGCGGTTGTGGTGTCGGCAATGGGCCACACGACGGACCATTTGATTTCTATGGCCGAGGAGATTTCCGACAATCCCGACGCTCGCGAAATGGACATGCTCATGTCCACGGGCGAGCAAGTTTCCATTGCTTTGATGTCCATGGCTATTCAATCGATGGGCTGGCAGGCTCGGTCCTTCACAGGGCATCAGGCCGGCATTATCACCGGCTCCAGTCACGGTACTGCAAAGATTCGCGAGATTCGTCCCGACAAAGTCGAGTCCAGTCTCAAACGTGGTGAGATTGCGGTGGTTGCCGGCTTCCAGGGCATCACTGAGGGCAACGATATTACGACGCTCGGACGCGGCGGCTCGGATACGACGGCTGTCGCACTGGCCGGTGCACTGTCTGCCGAGCGCTGCGATATTTATACGGACGTGGCCGGCGTATACACCTGTGACCCGCGCATCGTTCCTGAAGCACGTAAATTGTCGGCAATTAGCTACGAAGAGATGCTGGAATTAGCAGCGACCGGCGCCCAGGTCATGCAAGCGCGGTCGATTGAAATGGCTATGGACAACCACGTTCCGATTCGCGTTCGCTCGACGTTCAAGCCGGAAGATACAGGAACCTTAATTACAAACCGACTGGCCGCGCCGGAATACACTGTCTGCGGACTGTCGCTTGATCTCAACCAGGCTTCCATCACGCTCAAGTGTCCTGCTCAAGATAATGAAGCTAAGCGGGTCGAAGGCGTCTCGTCGCTCTTCACTCGCCTGCAAGAACTCAATATTGCCACCGACATGGTTATGCTCCTGGCTCGCGAGGACGAGCCTTGCCAGGAATTTGCCTTCACTGTGGAAAAGCGCTCCGTACCGCGAGTACTCTCGATCATCGAGTCACTCGGTAAGACTCTGGGCTCGCCTCATATTCATTGCGATACCGACATCGCCCGCATTTCGGTAGTGGGAAGGCGTCTAACGAGCCGTCCCGAGGTTGTCGCCACTGTGTTCGATCAGTTGAGCAGTGCTGTAATTCCAGTTTTAATGGTAACTTCGGCTGATTTAAGAGTCAGTATCGTCGTGCCGGCTTCGTACGCCAAAGATGCGGTAAAGCTGGTTCACGAGCGTTTTAACCTGGCTGAAGTCGGTATGGACTTTGCACCCTGATTTTGAATACAAAACTTCGCTCAAAGAGATTTGCTGATGGCTGGCGTTTAAAATAAAGAGTTTCTCAAGCGAAATACTAGACGCCGCCCATTTATAGGTTAAGAACATATGCCATCATTCGACAACTTTTTCAGCAAGGTCAAAGACGCAGCCAAAGATGCAGCTGACAAGACCGGTAAGCAAGCTAAGATTGCCAAGCTCAAAATCAACATAAAAACCCTTGATATGGAAAAGAACAGACATTTCCAGACCATCGGTTTGCGCACCTTCATCCTCTGGACCGAATCGAGATCTCTTGATGGTCTCATCGATCGCGTGCATGATGAATTGACTCAGATCGATAGAGCAGAAGCCAGAATCAAAGAATTGGAAGAAGAAATTTCCGAAGTCCAAGCAGGTTCGCTCGACGTTAATGACGTCACCGACGAAGAAGAGAAGGAAGAGAAATAGGAGCAAAATGCAGCAGCAAGAGCAAGTTCTCAAAAGACAAATTCGAGTTCGAAGACATAGACTGAATTCAAATTGGACACTTGCATTGCTTCTTGTTCCACCATTTCTTTTTGCATCTTCAGGATTTCTCTCGCCAGCTCAAGCCGATACGATTTCACCTAACATCACTTCCGGTGGCAAGGTGTATTCCGAAGAAAGACCGAATAAAGAGTTTTTCGGCACCGGTATGAGCGGCAGATTGAGCGAAGCTTCTCATCTCAGATTCAGCGGCGAGCAGGCACTTGATGATGGCGATTTGCCTGTAGCTCTGAAGCGACTGAGTAAAGCAGTCCAACTCGATCCGGGAGATCCCACCGGGCATTTTATCTATGCACGGGCGATGACGGCCAAGATCAATCGCGACTTGCGAAAGGGCCAGAATCTCGATCCGGAATTGCTTTCTGACTGTATTGAAGAGTGGAAACTGATTGCTCGCCATGATGCCGACACGTCGGAACAAATGGAAGCGAAAGTACAAGCTCGCCGTCTGGCGAGGATTGGTAAATTGATGAATCCGCAGCAAAAGCAAGGCGTGCTGGCCAGATTCAAAGTCAAGGAAAAACAAAAACTGGCGCTCAAGGAACGACCCAGGCTTGCCGATAAAGATGGACTCGATTCGGACGATATGGCAATCAAGGAATCCGACTTCAGCAGCGGACGAAAGATTGACGACAAGCCCGACCGCGGCTTCAGCGACGAAACCGGCGAGCAAGCGGATCAGTAGCGCGCATTAGGGGCGGCAATGCTTCGTCCTGAGCCAGTGTCGGCAAAACGTGCAGGGCGGCATATATGCATCCCTGATCAAGGAGCCGCGTGCGGCTCCCCAACATGTTTTCGCATTCCCCGTGCGAAATTACTTAGCCGCGGCCTTTACTTTGCCGTCTGTTTTTTGTGCGGCGGTTCCATAGACGGGAGTCAGCCAGTCCATGTACTTCTTATGCTCGCCTCTGCACATTGAAGTGTAAAACTCCCGAATCTTGCCGGTCATGGGACCGCATTTACCTTCAGAGATCTCGCGCTTGTCTATCTCTATGATCGGTGCGATCTGGGCACCGGTTCCGCAGAAGAAGAGCTCGTCGGCTGTGTAAAGCTCACTTCTGTCTATTGTGCGAGTGACTGTCTCGTATCCGAATTCGGCCTTGGCAAAATCCATAATGCTACTGCGGGTGATGCCTTCTAGAATATTTTCCGTAACAGGCGTTGTGATCAGTTTTCCGTTTTTTACCATGAAGATGTTCATGGCGCTGCCTTCGGAAACGTGTCCGTTTTCCGAGAGCACAATGCACTCATCGAAGCCCGCCAGAATCGCATCGGTTTTAGCCAGAGCGGTATTTGCATAGGCGCCGACAATTTTGCCGCGCGCCGGTATGGCGTTATCTTCTACGCGTCTCCAGGCTGAGACTTGTACTTTCAAGCCGGGCGCACCATGGAAGTAATCGCCGAATGGCACTGTGAAAATGCATATGTCGCTCGGATTGTCTTCCAGGCTGGGACCAACTCTCTGCCCGGTTTTATAAGCGGCAGGACGCACGTAAGTATCTGTTTTCGGCTCGTTTTTCTTAACCAGCTCGACAGCAATCTTGCACAGTTCGTCGGTGGAGTATTTGATGTCGTCGAGGTGCATGATTTTCATCGAGTCTTTCATGCGCAGAAAGTGATCTTTCAGTCGGAACAAATACATCTCGCCGTGTGCTTCGTTCCAATACCCGCGGATGCCTTCGAATACTGCCGTCCCGTACATGAACGAATGGTTCATGATACTGATTTTGGCGTTCTCCAGCGGAACAAAGTTACCTTCGAAGAAAGCGTATTTGTGCGTTTTGCTCACTTACCTACCCTCTTTGTGTTTTCCTGTTTGTACTGCCCTTTGCGAGGTCTATTGCTGACCTTTGCAGAATTGAATTCGATCGCTGACTAACTTGCGGTTACTTGCATCAGGCTTCAGCTCCAAATACTTTTCGAAAGCGACGACTGCGGATTTGAAGTCTTTATCGCTCTCTTGCATGCAGCCAATTTCGTAATACGCTTCGGCATAATTGGCGTCACACTGTACAGCGGCTCTAAATTCGCCTTTTGCTTCGTCAAACTTGCCCAGGCGCTTGTAACATCTGGCAAGCATCGTCCTCAGCTCCGCAGAACTGGGATACTTCGTAACCAGCTTGAGGAAGGCATCTTGTGCAACTTGATAGTTGCCTTTTTCAAACTCGGAGGTCGCCTGCGCCATCGGCTTTGCGTACTTTTCCTGGTCTGTCGATGCTTCCGCAAACAACAAAGGGCAGAAGACCAGCACAGCTTGAATGAATGTGCAAATACTCGTCTTCTGCCAGATTTGTCTCATTACTTCGTTGTCTCTTTCTTGAGTACGGTACCGGTCGTGGTCATAGTTGTCTTTTGCTGGACTGTGGTACCCACGCCTCCTGCATCAGGCAAGGGTGTGATCACTACAGCCGAGACATCGGTTGATACTTTTTTGACCGCATCGCCCGTCTTGACGCCGCCTCCCTTGGTGATGTCGCCGGTGGCGTTGTCCTGAGCCACTTCCTTGATCTTGATGAGAGCAATGGTGCTGCTCATTTCTTTCAAGACTTTGCCTGTGACGGGATCTTTGATGGTCTTGTAGGGACGGTCTACGGAGAGGTTGTCGCCTACTGCAATGCCGTTCTGTTTGCCGACATTGACGATGACTTCGCGTCCGGTCACATCGGCAACTCTGCCTTCAACGTTTTGCAAAGCCAATGATTGATTGTCCGGAATCTTCGCTGCCATGGCGATCAACTGGCTGCCCATTTGCTCTACAGCCTGGTTGGTCGCTTCACCGGCCAGTGAGGATGAGAAGTCGGAGCTGTCTACGTCATAAGCGCCGAATGAGCTGGAAGCCTTTTGAGACTCGCCCATACCGTGCACGGCAGCGAGGATTTCGCCTGTATTCGTGTCGGTGACGGTAGCATCTATCGCGGTTTTTGCTTTCTGCTTACGCGAACTTCCGTGGAATCCACCGAACATACTGCCGATGCCACCGACGTAAGGAATGGAAACGGGAATTGGAACCGAGGGTGCTGAATAAGAAGTGCGCTTGTCCTCAAAACCGAAGGCGGTGATGGTGCCGTAAACGACGG
>JAYRNY010000691.1:0-3516 GCA_041911975.1 bacterium
AACATGGCTCTAGCGGCTGGTTTTAAACAAGCAGAGCATATGGCGTCATCAACACTTGCAGAACGATATTTCAGCAACAGAACTGACGGACTTCGTCCTCCCTTAAGGGCTGAAGAGCTCTTAGTTGCGACTACTTGAGAGAGCGTTGTCTTGAACCGGCACTGAATATGGTGCATGTAGTTTTGGGGGCGGAGAGCCGGCCGGCAGCGGGTCGCATGTGAGCCGTCCCTGCAGCGAGAGGGGATTGAAGGGCTAGGCACTGCATTTTGCAACGGCGCATTGATTGCGCCTTTCCAGTAATGCTGGCTGTCGCCCGACCGGTGCGTTAAGCTGGCTTTCTAAGCTGCGTTTGACGACTTCCCTTTCGTCGATTGTATAGCCAGGCAGATCGCTGCCGGGATGCAGGCGACCAATATGAAACAGATAAAGTGGTTGAGGGTAGCCACAGCCAGAGCCAGATCCGCGTTGATGCCTGATGATTTCATCAACCCTGTTTTGAGCAGGTAGTGATATCCGCCCACTGAGCCCGGAGTCGGTACGAGGACGCCGATTGAGCCAATGGTGAAGGTAATGAGCGTATTCAGCGGCGTGACTTTGTCTTGAATATTGAAGGCGAGAATCGTCAGGTAGAGATTGACCCAATAGCAAAACCAGATGGCGAAGCTCAAGATGGCGATCGGCAGGTAAGCGACCGGGTTTGTCAATGATTTTGTCCCTACCCCGAATTGGTCCGATAAGTCTGCCAATTTTTTCGCCCATTTTTCCTGGAGCTTTGTTTTCACAATGTCCAGACCCAGGAACCAGCGCATGATTTTCGAGACGTGCGGCAAAAGACCCAGGCCGACAAATGTGGCGACTGTCAGACCGACACCGCCCGGAACGAGCCAGGGGGGAAGCTCTCCGAACATGTTCTTGGGAACAACCATGAGCGTGACACCCAGAAGAAAGGCAAGCAGCGCTATATCGAGCAGCCTATCGATAAACATCGTGGGCAAGACGCCAGCCACAGGCAGTTTTTCAGAGCGCGAGATGGATACCAGGCGCGCTACTTCGCCGCCTCGAGGGATGGCTATATTGACGGCATATCCGATCATGACGGCGGTAAACGAATTAAACAAACTGATTTTGTGGTCGCTCAAAGGTTTAAGCAAAAGAATCCAGCGATAAGCGCGAAAAATGTGGCTGATAATGGCGTTTATGACCAGCGCCAGCAAATAAATGGGATTGGCTTTGACCGAATACTCCCAAATTGCCGCCAGATTGCAGTCACGGAAAGAAAAATAAAGCAGAGCCAGCGCGGCTGCGATCATGACTACCTGTTTTATCAGGCTCTTGGCTTTGCTTTTTTCCTTGGTCGGCGGCGTTTCTGCCGGTGCTGAGGTTTCGGTTTGCATCATTGGTGCCTAGTTTCGCGGGTTCAAGTTAGACATCGTACCCTACTTGGGCGAGTGGCTGATATTTCCTGAGCCTAAGACTTACACAGATTGTTCTTCTTGAGGATTCACTAGTCTTTATTAGGGGTATGTGGGAAATTGAGGAGAGCGGGCTACCTTTTCTCCCCCAATCTTCTGTGTTCGATTGCACGAGCAAAATCTCCGTGCCTCGTCGATTCAAATGGTGTTTTAAACGGAATCCAGCTCGGTGACTTAAATGGTCGACAAAAAGAAAAATGTTCTCCTAATCGAAGACGACCCTAAGGTTGCTAAAGAGCTGCAGAAAGTTCTCAATTCTGGCGCCGACTTCGCGATGGAATGCGTCGACCAGCGCGCTGGGTTGAAACGCATTGGCAAAGGCGGTCTGGACGTCATTCTCATGGACCTGCCGGTCAAGGACGGTCTGGACGCTTTCCTCAAAGTGAAAGCGGAAGCCCGGGTGCCTGTTTTGGTTTTAAGCGGCGACGATCAGGAAAAAACAGCCGTGGAGGCTGTCAAGCACGGTGCCAGCGACTACATATTAAAGAGTGGCATTGACGACCGCATGCTTTATCAGTCGATCCGCCATGCCATCGAGCTGAAGAAAGTTCAAGAAGAACTGCTGGATGTGCAAGGTCGCCTCGACACCGCCACAGCAAAGCTGGACCAACTGGCAAATGTCGACGGTTTGACAGAGTTGCTCAATCGCAAGGGGTTGGAAGACGCTTTGCAAAACGAATTTAGCCGCGCCCAGCGCGGTGGCTGGCAGTTGGTGGCGATGCTGGTGGATTGCGATGACTTTGAACGTGTCAACCAGACTCTCGGACACGCTGTGGGCGACGTGGTGCTCAAGGAGATTTCCACACGCTTGAGAGAAACCTTGCGCCCGACAGACCATATCGCCCGATTGGGTGGTGACGAGTTTCTCGTTCTTCTTCCCGACACTCGTTTTGCCGAAGGCATGCTGGTTGCGGAAAAGGTACGACTGGCGGTGGCGGAAAATCCGCTGCGCCTGGCGTCGGAAACTATACGCGTCACCGCCAGCCTTGGTGTGATGGCGCTGCCCTATGAATTTTGCTCCATTGAAGAGATGATTTCTCTGGCTCGCTTGGCAGTTCGCGAAAGTAAGATGCTCGGCAAAAACCGCGTGTCTTCGGGCGAAAAACACAAATCCCTTGGTGCTGATCGCGAAGTTCTGACCGAATTGACAGAACGTCTTCGCAGAGGCGACTGCTTCAGAGCAGTATCCATGCCGATCTTCCGTCTGGCAAATGAAGAAATAGTCGGTCACGAAATTCTCAGCCGCGGTCCGGCTGGCGCTTTCGAAATGCCTGACGACCTTTTTAGAGTCAGCGTCGAATACAACCTTCTTACTATTGTCGACTTGCGTTGTTTGAAGACTTGCTTGATTCACACCGCCGATCCCAAGTTCGATCGACAGGCACGTTTTCACGTCAACCTTTTCCCGTCGACAATTATCGATACGCCGATTGAACGGCTCATGACACTTTTCCCAGACAACGGAAAAACAGCCAATTATTGCGTAGAAATCTCAGAGCAGCAATTTATCGGCGACCCTGTCTATTTGCGCGGTCACGTGCAAGCTCTGAAAGATCAAGGGGTTAAGGTGGCGATAGATGACGTCGGCTTTGGGCGCAGCTCTTTGGAAAGTTTGATTATTCTCGAGCCGGACATCGTCAAAATCGACCGCAAGTATGTCTCCGGCATCTCTGAAGACGACGTCAAAGCCCGCAACCTCGAGCGTCTGGTCCGAGTCGTCAATGCACTCGGCTCCGAACTGGTTGCCGAAGGTATCGAGAACAAAGAAGAGCTCAAGATTCTCGTCGATATGGGCGTAATCTACGGACAAGGCTGGTACTGGGGCAAACCCGCGTAATCCGCCGCAAAACAACTTTGCAGGGGCGCATCGCATGCGCCCTTTTTTCTCTCAAAGTTGGGAGCCTTGAACGCTCCCATTTAGGTGTCGGGTTATCTGGCGTTGGCTTGCTTGCGTTTTGACGAAACCCATTCGCTCACTTGTGTTTTGAGAACATCGAGCGGGACTGCGCCATTGCGCAAGACCACATCGTGGAAATCGCGCACG
>JAYRNY010000692.1:0-2933 GCA_041911975.1 bacterium
AACGCTTTTATGGCCAACATGTCTACACAGGTTGGCAAAATCGAGCTGGCGCCGGGGAAATTCTTGAAGACAATCCACCGCTTTCTCGATACGACCCAAGCACCCAAAGACGAGGTCATTTCGACAGTCCTGGACGATCTGGTCAACGCAGGCGCCGGGGCAATCGCGGCCAGCGAAGCTTTCTCCGTAGACAATGACGGCAGCGAGCGCCGAGTAGTAGAACTGGCGCGGAGCAAAGGGATACTGGCCACTTGCGGCTCGGAAGTGAGCCAGCTCTATGGTTTGAAAGTGCGAACGCGCACTGCCGTCATCAACGCGTCGATGCTTCCGCGCATGCTTGAAAGCGCCAACATGACGGAGAAAAGTGTTCGCGAAGCGGGAATAAAAGCACCGCTCATGATCATGCGCTCGGATGGCGGCGTCATGGACATTTCAGCCATGCGGGAACGCCCTATTTTGACAATGCTATCCGGACCGGCGGCCGGTGTTGCAGCAGCGATGATGTACCTGCACATTTCAGACGGCATATTTCTGGAAGTCGGCGGAACCAGCACCGACATCTCTGCAATTGTAAATGGCAAAGCCCGCATAAAATCAGGCGAGATTGGCGGACACAGAATCTACACCAACACTCTCGATGTAAGAACCGTTGGTGTCGCCGGCGGTTCCATGCCGCGGTTAAAAATGGGGGCGCCGGGAGAAGTGGTTGACGTGGGTCCACGCAGCGCTCACATCGCCGGGTTGAAATATGTCTCTTTCATCGATCAGCCGAAGAGTTTCACACCCAAGCTGATTCAGCCCTTCGAAGGTGACCCTAAGGATTACTTGGAACTGGTTGAAGAGAGAAATTCCGAAAATTCAGCAGATGCAAAAGCCTCGGGTGATGATGCTACTGAGCAATCCAACCGTTACACATTGACTCCTACTTGTGCTTCCAATTATCTGGGTCTGGTCGGCGACGACGACTGCGCAAAGGGAAACAGCACGGCTATTTCTACGGCTTTCGACAGGCTTGGCAAGGAGTTGAAAACTGATTCCCAAAAGCTTGCCGGCGACATGCTGACGCTGGCAACCGCAAAAGCGGAAACTGTCGTTCTGGCATTGATGAAAGATAACAAGCTCGATCCCACGATGGTCACACTGGTGGGTGGCGGCGGCGGAGCGGCCGCGATTGTGCCTTTCCTTGCCAAGAAAATGAATCTCAGCCACAAACTCTCACAACACTCGGATGTGGTTTCCGCCATCGGTGTCGCTCTTGCACTGATTCGAGAAACAGTAGAGCGGCAGGTGGTAAATCCTACCAACGACGACATTCTGAAACTGCGCGATGACGCTCAAACAGCCGTTCTCAAAATGGGAGCAGATCCTGCATCGATTGAAATCCACGTTGAGATCGACTCACGCGCCAATATCATTCGCGCCACTGCTGTCGGTGCCACCAGCGTTACAGACACGGACAAACTGAAGAAAGATCTGAACGATGAGGAAAAGCTTCAACTGGCGGCCGAGTCAATGCACGCGCAGGTTTCTGCTGTTTCCCTCAAAGCAGGAACAGACCATTTCTCAGTATACGGAGGAAAAGCAAAAGCAAACAAGTTCTTTGGACTGCTTCAGAGTGAAATCAATCCGATAAGAGTAATCGATCGCTCGGGAAATATTCGCTTGCAGGTAAGGGACGGCGATTGCCTTATCAGCACGCCTTCGGAATCAGGTCGCGCTATCAATCAGCTTGTAGAAGCACATTCGCAGTGGGGAGACGCAGGAAAAGTAATACCGTCCATTTTCTTGCTGGCAGGACCAAGGCTCGTGGATCTCTCTGGATTGATGGATGCCTCACAGGTTACAACTCTCTCAGCGCCTGAAGTTGAGAAGCTGCCCGCCGATGCCAAAGTGATCGCCATTGCCAGCATCGATCGTTGATTTTTGGTGCGCTATTCTAAAACGAGATGAACCATCCTCTCCTAGTCAAAGGCGTTGACGAATTCAACAAAGGTGAATTCTACGATGCGCACGAGACACTCGAAGACTACTGGAATACCCTGCAGGGAGATGAGAAAGAACTCGTGCAGTCGATCATTCAAGCGGCAGTGGCATACTACCATTTTGGAAGAGACAATCGAGTGGGCGCAAGAAAACTGATGCTGAGAGCAGTGGCGCGTGCGGAGTCCGTTCCAGAGGGCACGCTGGGGATCGAAACTCGACCATATTTGGAGGCAATCAAACAATCGCTACAAGTGATTGAAAGCGGGGATGCGTCATCAGAAATGCCGATAGCCGAGATTCGTTTCAAATCTTGAAATCGATACTATATTTGGTGGCACTTCTTGGCCCTTTTCTCGACCAGAAAAACCGTAGACTTGAAAAGGTTGTTGGCAAGTGCAAACGGCAGATAATTCTATGGTTTACAGCACTCCACTACTCTATGTGAAAAAACGCCTGAGAGCGGGTATCATCAGGTTTAGGTGTTGTCTAAAAAAGAGATGTCGTGAAGGAAAGCCCAAACATTCTGGTAGTGGACGACGAGCAAGCCCATACCATTGCTCTTACTGACTTGTTGAAGAAAGCCGGCTATCAGGTTGCTTCAGCAAATGACGGTTTCAAAGCGATAGCTGCTTGCAAAGTCAAGCTACCCGATATCATTGTTCTCGACCTGCACATGCCCTTGATAGGCGGTGTTGAAGTTTTCAACCGCTTGCGGGCGGACGACCGCACCAGAGATATTCCGATAATCTTTCTCGGCTCCAGAGATCAGACTCTCCAGGATTTGAAGACGCCGACCGACATGGAAGATGTTCTTTTCAAGCCGTTCGAGCCGCAAGAGCTTCTCAGTCGCGTCAAGTCCGTACTGCGTGAAAAGGCGCTGAGGGACGAACTGCGGGCCAAAGAACAACAATTGAGAGAACTGTCGCTTACCGATCCTCTGACGGAGCTTA
>JAYRNY010000693.1:0-4477 GCA_041911975.1 bacterium
ACTTCTTTGATTTCTAGTTTTGCTTGTTCGTTGCCAATCAACTCATCGAGAGTCTTTGGTGCTTTGGCATTGATTCGAGGTTTTTCGAACATGAATGGAAAGACGCGCTGCAATATCGGCTTGGGAGCTTTCGAGTCAGCACGCGGAGGCAATGGAAATATGATTGAGAGCAGTATGTACCACTGCATCAAGATCATGATCGCCCCGAATACGGCAGCGGCGAAAACAGATGTGACGGAGTATTTGAGCAACGCGGGGAAGGAGGCAAATGGGTTCCAGAACTGCGCTGTGCAAAGCAGCAGAACCATCCACAGAATCAATACTGTCCATCTAGCCCAATTTTTCATATCATTCAACTTCCGTGTTTATCAGTTGTTGCCCCAGAAGGGAAACTCCGTCTTGCTTCCCGGTTCTATCGAGCAACCTTTATTGCCGTCTATATCAGTCAACAGTCGCACCCGGCGCATGTTATCGGTGTAACAGACCTCTGGAATTACACCGTCTTGCTTATCCAAGCTTCAAGGATAGCCCGGCACAGTGACGTCGCTTACGCCGGTCATTTGCTCTGATTTGCCGGCGTCAAAGCCATTGAACAGCAGGCTAATAGCCATGATCGCAAAGAAACTAAGGATAAAGGTTCTCATTTCTCGCTCGCTGAAAAGGCTTAGAGTCTGTACTTAACTAATATTCCCTGTATCTACAGGCATTCTATATTTTTTGCGAGCCAACTGCCAATTCCTTTTACCTGTTGGGTTTCTAGGGTTAACCCGGCACTTGTTTCCACAAGGAATTTTGGGGCAGGCACCCTGGGTGTTCGGCGAATAGAACCTTTGGCTCTCCGGTACTAATTGGCGGTTTGCTGCCCGCCCAAATAGGGCTTAACCATCGCCACAACTTGGGTTTTCGGCATCGGGCCAGTAGTCGAATACTCGCATTTGCCTTCCTTGAAGACCATGAAAACAGGAATCGTGGAGATCTGGTACTTTTGAGCCAGGTGCGGAGCCCGCAAGACGTCAATACGCGCCACTTTCAGAGCTCCTTGGTACTCGCTAGCTACTTCAGCCAATATTGGCTCCATCTTTTTGCAGGGAGCGCATGTATCGGCGTAGAAATCGACCAGGACGGGCGTCTGGCTGTCGATGACTTCACTCTCGAAGTTGCTTTCATCGACAGACGCCATAGTCGTCAGCGTTTCTGGGCTCATGGTCGACTGCTGGGCGGGTTGGCCCTGTTGAGAGTTGTCCGGAGTCACGCCTGACGGCTGTTGTCCATTAAAGATGCTGCCAATGATGAGCGCAATGACAAATATGATGAATGCTTCTTTCAAGGTGCTAACTCCGGTGCCCAAGCTTCCGATATATGCGTTCGATTACTTATATATTGGCACAGCAATTCGCGGCATGCACTAGGGATTAATCTAGGTCAGACTTTCCCTGTGTTGGGTCTACGCCATGCGTCGCCTGCCATAAGTATATGAAGAATGCATTGTGTTGCCCTTGCATTCACAGCGCAAAAAAAATAGGGGCGCATGCGATGCGCCCCCACAAGTTTTTGAAAACCGGACGACTTATTTGCCGCGCTCGGGAATCAAGACGGTGTCTATTACGTGGACAACGCCGTTGTTGCAATCGGTGTCAGCCTTGGTGACGAGCGCGCCGTCAACAATCTGTGTGCCATCTTTGTTGTCGAGCATCACGGATTCGCCTTCCAGAGTAACTGCGGAGCGCTTGCCGGAAAGGTCGCTTGCATTGTACTTCTTGGGCAGGACGTGGTACTTGAGTACTGTTGCCAACTTCTTGTTGTCAGCCATCAGAGCATCTCTGTCGGCTTTGGGAATCTTCTGGAATGCTGCATCGGTGGGAGCAAAGAGAGTGTAATTGCCTCTTGCGCCGAGTGTTTTCAACAGACCGGTTTTGACCAGTGCATGGTGAAGTGTCGTCAAGTCTTTGTTGCAAGCGGTAGAGCATGCAACGCTTCCCTTGCCGCAAGCTGTTGTACTGCGGTGCTTCTTCGCATCAGCCGTAAGCTGGGACGAGCTAATCACTGCCAAAGTCATAGCTACGACAACTGCGGCTACCTTTTTCGATTGCGCCAACTGCATCACGATCTCCTTTGCCTGTCGCGATCCTGCGATCGTACTGATCCTATTAACCCTTACGCATAGCTGTCGCGAAAGCACGCCAGGCCATGTCTTTTATGCCTAAATTATGCCGGATCTAAGTTAAGTGCCCGTAAAAAGATCAGGCAATCTGATCTACCTTTTAATCGACCTTCTATACGTGCTTGTTAATTGCCGTTGCGAGCGCCGATTTGGGCACAGCGCCAACTACCTGCTCGACAACCTGACCGGTCTTGAAGACATAGAGGCTCGGAATGCCGCGGATAGAGTAGGCTTGCGCTGTTTTGGGATTTTCGTCCGTGTTCAGCTTCACAACCTTGAGGCGACCTTCATACTCTTTGGAAAGGTCTTCCACTACAGGCGCGATGGCTTTGCAGGGACCACACCAGGGAGCCCAAAAGTCGACCAAGACTGGAATTTCAGCCTTCAAAACTTCTTGCTCAAACGTGGCGTCGGTTACGTTCAACACAGCAGACATCTTCGGAATGGACCTCCCATTTGGCGGGCTAGAGAGCAGTCTTTATCAAACTTCTACGCTTCCGCATTATATAGACTCGCACCTAAGTTTCGCACAGATAGAACAATTTGTCTTAACTGTTGGCGGTGTTGCCAAGCGGGCGATCTATGGCGGCAGATCGCTCGGCGAGCGGGCTCGCATGACCGATCGTGACCGATAAGTCAGTCAAGACGTGTAAGCTAGCGGTATTCAATTGTCAAATGGATGTTGTTATAGATATACGGGTTATGCCGATTTTTTGATGAAATCGGTATTTAATTAGATCGGGGACTGCAATACGGCTTAAGAGTGTAGAAGTCACTAAGTATGTTTCTAGTGCCTTAGCTTCAGACGGGAAATATAAATGGGGCTCCTGGAGCGAATCTACAAGTGGATGTTCAGAAGTCTGGCCAACCAGCTTCTATTCACCTATTTGGTCATCATTGTTATTTCGCTTCTGGCTGTGAGCTTGTGGGCTTTGTTTGCCATTAAGTCCGAGTCCGTTACAGATTTGCGTAACTCCCTCGAAGTTGAAGCTGTTCACTTAGCCCTTGAAATTGACAACGACCTGGGCATGGATTCAGAGAAATCCAGGCAGCGCATTCAAAGCGCAGTGGATCGCCACGCGACGAAACTTGGCGTCGCCATCACCGTTGTTGATCGCGATGGAAGAGTTCTGGCTGATTCCGCATCAGCCTCGCAAGCGCCCGATGGTGTCAATATTTCAAACGATTCCGAGATCAACGATGCGCTTGCAGGCATAGTGGCCATCTACACGCGAAACGAGCGCAGCACGAACAGTAACTGGCTTTATGTAGCTTGTCCCGTGCGCGCTTCCGGTCAAACGACCGGGGTAATTCGCGTCGGCGTTCAGCTGACGGAAATTGAACAGCGGCTTCACCGCGATTTGATTATCTTCCTCGAGATCATCTTTGCGACTGGCGTCATGACAGTTCTCATCAGTCTCTGGCTGGCGCGTCGGGTAAACAGACCGCTGCAAGAAATGAGTATGACTGCGCGAAAAATCGCGGCATCCGGTGACATGTCGGAAACCGTGCCGGTAAAACGGCCGGACGAAGTAGGAGAGCTGGCGCGTTCTTTCAATCAAATGATTCGACGTTTGAGAGAGCAAGAGCGTTTGCGTCAAGAGTTTATCGCCAATGCCAGTCATGAATTGAAAACACCGACAATGGCAATAGGATCTGTCGTCGAAGCACTGCAAGCCGGTGCCGCTGAAGATCCAAAACTACGCAATCAGTTTCTCGAATCACTGGAAAGACTGGTCGATCGACAAGCCAATCTTCTGCAAGACCTGCTGGACATCAGTCGTCTGGATGGCGGGCTTGACGTGACCAAGAAACTTGAGATCAATGTTCAACAACTGATCAGCGATGCTGTCGAGCAAGTGCGACCCAACGCTGAGAAAAAACAAGTTCAGCTTGGTGTTGATTCAGATCTGGACGGAGCAATAGTCATAGGCAATGCGATTCACCTGCAACGCGCTCTGGTAAACATTCTCACGAATGCTATCAACTACACTGCCAAAGAAGGCAACGTAGATGTAAAAGCAAACATCAACGGTACTAAGGAAGTCGAGATCAGAATTTCTGATACCGGTATTGGTATCGACGCCGGTGATCTGCCGCACATTTTTGAACGCTTCTACCGCGCTGACAAAGCCAGAAGTCGTGCAAGCGGCGGTTCCGGTCTGGGTCTTGCAATCACGCAGGAAATTATTGTCAGACATTCCGGCAGCGTTAATGTCGAATCCGAAATTGGTGTTGGATCAACTTTCATTGTGCGATTGCCGGTAAAAGTGCCAACAATTTCTTTCAAGGTGCCAGATGAAGAAGCTGAAAAGG
>JAYRNY010000694.1:0-3560 GCA_041911975.1 bacterium
CAAGCAAAAGACAAGGAAGAAAATGCCCTTGCCGACGTAGAAGTTAGAGTCACTGAGATGGAACGTGGCGTCGTTTTCTCTCGCAAAACCAACGAAGACGGCTCCGTTGGTGCACCTAGCGTGCAATGCGGACCGGGTCAATATCAGATCCAAGTGATCTGGCTTGATAAGGTCGTTGAGACTCCGTTCTTTAGAATTTAGGATTCGAATTCTAAATCTAGGTTCTTAGTCGCATCTACCTCGGCAGCAGATGAGACTAGATAGCGGGTCCCCGGATAATACCGGGGACTTTGCCTTTTGGCAAAAAGTACTGAAAGAAGTCGGAAAATGCCACATATTTGTGACAAGACCCACACATTTTTTCTCTCGAGGGTGACCTTGAACAACGTTGGGGGAATGACATCAATACGGAAATCTGAATCCTGGTATTCACGGTGACACTGGAGGCAGATTGGCACTATTGGATAGGACCGTCATCGAACGCCCCCTTGGAGACTGGCTGGTCGAATGGGGATTAATCACGGAAAAGCAGCTTCAGGTTGCTTTAAGTGATTCGCGCGCTCATTTGTTACCGGTGGGAATGTGCCTGGTGCTGCGCGAACAGCTTGATCCTGAGGCTATCCAGTCGGCAGTCGTCACTCAGTCCTACTTGCGAGACGGCGCCCTCAAGGTCGAAGAGGCGCTCAATGCAATGACTCTGGTGAAGCGCAAGCACGATTCACGCGGCGTTGCTGTCAACTTGCTCGGAATTCAGCATGAGCCTCTGCCGCGCAACCGGCTGGGAGACTTTCTTGCCGCATCCGGAGCAATTTACTCAAGAGATCAGAAGACTGTTTTGAGTCTGGCCAAAGCCACCGGCTTGCCGCTCGGGCGCATTATTCTCAAGAACGGCAACATCACTGAAGACCTGATTCAAATTGCTCTTAAATTGCAGGCAAAAATTCGCATCGGAGACATCGACAGGAATACCGCTTTTGAGAGATTGAGCAAGTATGTCGAGGATGGAGCGCGCAATTCCATCCTGGCAGGAATAGGACTGCATGCCGAAACATTGACGGGCTGTCTTTTGGTCAAATCCGGTGTCATGCCCGAAGTGACCGTTAAAGACGCACTGGCCATGAGCGTTCGTGAAGGCACCCGACTGGGCGAATTCCTGGTCACGAAAGGCATGCTCAAGCAAGAGATGGTTGATTCCACTCTAGAAGTGCAAAAGCTGATCAGGTCTTACAAATTCACGATGCCTCAAGGCTTGAGCGTGTTGCGCAATGTGCATGCCGCGCAAAGACGTGAAGCGATCAAGTTGGAAACGGGACTACATGCCCAGCGCACCAAGCCATTGGTGATGTCCTTCTACAGATATTTGAAGCTGACGCGCGCCCTGCCTGAAGTGATCTTGCGCGGCGGCGTTCAACAAGATCCTCTTACTCGTGAAGCCGTGCAGAGCGAAATGGAGATGACCTGGCAGGAATTGCGGGCAGTCGCCCCTCTTTCCGAGCCTGTTGTGCCGTCTTTGCCGGAGGACGTGCGATCGCTTCTGCAGCGCTGCGGCTTTATATCCGACGAACAGTTGGTAGTTGCCCAGCGTGCGGCATATACATACAAACTGGTTTTGGACCAGGTTCTTTCCATAGAACAGGCATTGATTGAGTTTCATCGTCTGAAGATAGAAGAGGCGCAGCCGAAGGACTGGACGGGTACATTCCCCAATCTGTCCGCTATTTAGTCTGCTTCGCAGGCGCCTATCCCGGTCTTTAATCGAATCTTATACAGAGAATCGCGGCGCTTGCTAGACTACGAGATTTGCTGCCAGGGCAGCATTCTAAAAGACCTGTCGCATCCGATTTTTGAACTTGAATTTGACCACTCCAGCTGAAACAGCAGCAGACAAGACGCAAAAGACCCCAGTGCGGCGCCGATTTTTTCATGCGGCACTGCCGTACATTCTCGTCTTTCTGGTGGCTTTCGGCGTTTCCCTTGCTCACGATTTTTATGAGCCCAATACAAGAACCGTATTTTTTGCTGATTCTCGAAATTACCAAAGAAGTTCAAACTACATCTGCACTGCGTTCCTGGATGTCCTTAAAGGAAAAGACGTCAGACCATATCTGCGCCAGGAACACATTGCCGCCCGGATTGAAAATGATGGACCTATTCTTTCCACTGTTCTAGCCAGTATCTTCACTGTCATCGGGCATCCGCCCGAATCGGGCGACTGGAAAGTTTTTGTCGCCATTCAGTGCGTGATTCACGCTCTGACCGCGACTTTGATTGTTGCACTGGCCAGGCAATTCGCCTTGAACATCGCCTGGGCGACATTCGCCGGGCTCGTGTTTGCCATCTATCCGGGCGGAGTGATTGCCTCCGGCCGTGTGATGACAGAGACGCTTTCCTGCCTGCTTTGCACCGCCTATTTGCTATTGCTTCTCGCTTCAACAAAACGCACTGCCTGGGCGCCTCTATGCGGTCTTGTCGGCGGGCTGGCCTGGACCATGAAAGTTGTATTGATACCACCAGTGATAGCAGCACTTTTGTTCCTGGGCGGGACGCGCAAGCTGAAACCTTTATCTATAGCCATAATTGTTGCTGGTATTGTTCTTGTTGTTTCTCCCTGGGCATATTTTTCGAAAAACTATTTGCAGCGCACGATGATCACCACGGAAAGAGCATCCGTGCACAATGCCTACATCGGTTGGGATACGGAAACCGATGGTTTTCAAGCCAGCTTTCCCACTCCCAAAGAAAGGATGCTTCTCGATTCTGATCCTGTCTCAGTCATCTGGGGACAAGTATTGAGCGATCCTTCCGGCTGTACGCTTTTGACCTTGGAAAAGTTCGCTCGCTACTACGGTCTGCCTTTCAATGATTTCCGCCATTCATGTTATGGCATTTCCAGCCTGGACCTCATCAAGATTCATTTGGTTTACCTTTTCCTGGGTGGTCTGGGCCTTATCATGTACGCTGCAGGAGGCTTCAGGCGGCTGACTCAAGATCAACGACTGGCCTGCAATCTCACGCTCATAGTTCTATTTTTCATGCAGTGTTATTTTCTTTTTGAAGCAAACACTCGATACGGATACACTGCCTTTCCCATCCTGGTCGCCTTTGGAGCGCTCGGACTCTGGCTTGCCAGAGATCTAGTCCGAGAGGAAAGTTGGATGCATCTTTATTTCTGTTTGGCACTGGCATGCTTTTTGACCTTTCTGGTGGCCGGAAGCGAAACGCTCGTCAAAATGAGGCTACCCAAGGAAACCGCCCATTTGCTGATGCCCAGCGAGCGCGCAGTGGCAAGTATCGACATGAAATTACCTGGACCCTATCTCGGTCCTGACTATGCACTCGTAATTGTCGATGGAGACGAAGCTTTGACTTCTGCGCAAGTTCTAATCAACGGCAAGCAACTTGAGTCAAAGCTTACTCCGTTGCCTTATTTCGATTCAAAGCGCTATAACCAGTTCAACCTGATGAAAGAATACGGCTATGGGCTGAAAGCGCCGGTGCAGGAATTGCGTCAGTGGCGCGCCGCTGTAGTTCCGCTTGCCTGGCTGAACTTGAAGGGCAAC
>JAYRNY010000695.1:0-2275 GCA_041911975.1 bacterium
AGAAGGACCAGCCAGTCATGCGCTTGCCCATAGATTTCAGCAACAGGTACGCCGACTACGAGCAGCCAGTTGGTCATCGGTACATGGTCGAATGCGTATGCTCTCGTCACTGGATCTGCGATGCCTACCGCTTCATAGCTGCCTCTCAGAGCTTTGGAGCCGGCTGTTACCGATTTTGCCTTGGAGAAATCTTTGCCCTGCCAGTATTCGTTTTGCAGGGTGCGAGCAATGACTCGCTTTTGGCTGTCGATGACGGCAATGACTGTGTCGCTGTTGTCGCTCAGCCCATGAAAGAGGCTGAGCACGGAGTTGAGATCGACAGAGGCCAGAAGGACGCCTTGATCTTTGACCGGGCAGACAACGAGAACTGAAGGGTCACCACAGACGGGCGAATGTGTGTAGCCGGAGACGGCGGGCTTGCCGGTGCGCACCACT
The DNA here is from genome assembly GCA_041911975.1 of bacterium. GTDB lineage: Bacteria > Cyanobacteriota > Vampirovibrionia > Obscuribacterales > Obscuribacteraceae > QKMZ01. The sequence continues at coordinate 436 of JAYRNY010000695.1, forward strand.
TCGGCGATGAAGTCTTTTGTGGTCGGGTCGAGAATGACGGCGGTGGTTTTTGCCTTGACGCCGTATTGCCCACGCTCGCAAGCGGCAATCAGCTTGCCGTCTTTGAGAAGAGCCAGGTCATGCCACTGCTTTTCTGCCTTGAGCGCGGTTTCGAAAATCTTCTGGATAGAGTCTGCTCTGCCGTTGCGCTGAGCAGCAAGAGAGGCTATCGCACCGGCTGTGTCCAACTGAGTTTGCGTCCACTGATGCAGGCTGCGCACAGCGATGGCGGCCTGGAATGTGGTGGCGCGCGAGGCTTCTTGCCTGAGCGTCTGGTAAGACTTATATAAGGTGAAGCTGCCGATGGCGATTAGGGGCGCAGCCACTCCAAGACACAAGAGGAGCATTCTTGTGCGGATACTACAGGGATTGGATAGCGATCTCAGCAAAGCCAGACCTGCTTATACGGAGTGGAGAATATCGGGCGCCAGCCCACCAAAGCCAATGTTTCCAGAGAAATTATAAGTGTTTTTTAAAATAGTAAAAGAGTCTATTTGTTTCAGAAATGACTTTCTTCCTAGCTGAAGTGGGGAAAATACGTAGTCTTTTTTGGTTAATTCGATCGTCTCGAGGTCGCCAGAGCACGTTCCTGAGCAGTTTCCTTGTCGGCCGTAAGGAGGCATTCGAATGCTCGGTCCGTGTCGAGAGGAACTTTGTTTTCCAGGTCGAGAGTGAGCCCCATCCGCATGGCCACAAGAATTTCTTCGCCCGCTTTCTCCTTGTCACCGCGGCGCAAGTAGACGTCTACTTTCACCATCCGTGCTACCAGGCATTCCTGGTCGAACTCCAGTGCACGCTCGGAAAGATTGATGGCGTCGGTCAGTTCGCCGTCTGCAAAGGCAGCGCAGGCGGCGGCTGCGAGCAATGTGCCTTTGAGCTCTCCGTCCACATTCGGGTAATTGGAAGTGAGCAGAAATGACTGCCGGGATTTTTTGTATTCGCGGCGTCTGTAGGAAAGAATGCCTTCAAGAAAGTTTGCATATAATGGATGGCGATACTCCGACTTCAATTGGCTGAGCAATCGCTTTGCCTGGCGGCGCAGTCCGGCGCGATCGTAGAGAATTCCTACACGGAAGGCCAGGCGGGCACTTTCAGGGCTGGCGTGCCATGTGGATATGGCTCGGCGCAATTCATCCGAGGCGGCAGGCCTGGTCAATTCGGAGAACCAGAGACGCAAACGTGCTGTCCGCATAAACCACACATAGACGGCTCCCAGGCAGGCATGCACCGCTATCAGTGGCATACGCGCGCTGGCAGCGCCCATGGTCATGGCCAGGCTCCATTTCGTGCCTCCGAAGCCGACCACAGACAGTATCGGCTCGGCAATTAGATTTAGCCCGAGCACAAATGCCGTGGTATAGCCGATCACGGTTGAAAGAAATGGATGGGGACGGAAAAGCAAGGCCGGCAACAGCAAGAGAGCCAGTATGCACTGCACAATTTCGCCGGCGAACAAGGAAGGAATAATGAACCGCTCTGAGCTCAATCCGGCAGGAATTGCCTCGTACCAGATGAAACCATAGGTGAAACTCTTGATGAAGCCGCCGAGAAACTCCGTGGTTATGGATGTCGCCCTCAAGTCCAGAAAGACGAAGAGAGGGAATATGACGAAGACAACCAGCCTCCAGGCAAACGCCCGGTCTTCATCATTCAAATCTTCTTTTGAGAGCCGATAACGCTCAGTCCACAAGCGATACAGCGTGCTTGCCGCTATGACGGTTGTGAGAAGCGCTACGCACCACAGGTAAACCTGATTCATATGAGTCGCGTGTAATGTCTTGTCTTGCCAGGATTCCAAATC
>JAYRNY010000696.1:0-3383 GCA_041911975.1 bacterium
ATGAAGTCAGCGTTCAATACGTAAAAGGTGTGGGTCCTAAAATTGCGGCGCTTCTGAAAAATCTCGCAGTAGAAACCGCCGGCGATCTTCTGCGCCACTATCCGCGCAAACATTTGGACTTTCAAAATCGCTTGCCGATAAGGCAGTTGCAAATCGGCATGGAAGCCACGGTCTTTGCGCAAATTCGCCAGGTCTCTGCATATCAGTCCAAGCGCAGCAACATTTCAATTGTCAATGTTCTTCTCTCCGACGGAACCGGAAGTTTATCGATCACGCGTTTCATCGGAGGAAAAGGAAACAAGTATCTTTTAGATCGTTACAAAGATCAGTTTCCAAAAGGGGCAACAGTAATAGCTTCAGGCGTGGTCGAGCGAGATAAGTATTCGAACAAACTGGCGCTCAAAAATGCCGAAGTGGAAATTATCGGCGTGCTGGATGAAGGTGGTGGCATTGAAGATCTGCAAAGTCAGAGTATCCACCTTGGCCGTTTGGTTCCCGTCTATGCGCTCACAGAAGGGCTCAGCCTGCGCTATTTGCGCAATATCATCAAAAACACTCTTGATGCATTCGGCGAGCATTTAATAGATCCGCTCCCTCAAGATTTACGAGAAAAATACAATCTAATGGATTTGCGCACGGCGCTCACCGCCATGCACTTTCCCGAAGAACCGGAAAGCAAGGACGAAGCGCGCCGCCGTCTTGTCTTCGACGAACTTTTCCACATCCAACTTTTGCTTGCTCGCCGTCGATATAAGTTTGAGCAAGCCGAAGGAGCGCTGTCCATTGAGCTGATTGAAAACGGGCTGGTAAAACGCCTCGTAGATTCGCTTCCCTTTACTTTGACAAGAGCGCAGACGAGAGTGTTTGGAGAGATTGCAAAGGATCTTGCATCTGCAAAACCTATGCATCGCTTGGTGCAGGGTGATGTCGGTTCGGGAAAGACAATCGTTGCCCTGATGGCCTGTCTTGTCGCTGTGGACAATATGTTCCAGGCTGTAGTCATGGCGCCTACAGAAATTCTGGCAGAGCAGCACTACAAGCAATTTAAGGAACGTCTGGCACCTTTGGGATTGCGAGTCGGCTTTGTTGTCGGTAAGCAAGGCGCAAAAGAACGGCGTGAAGTTCTGCAAGACATTCGCTCCGGCCAAGTTCATGTTGCGGTAGGCACGCATGCCTTGCTCGAAGACGCAGTCGAGTTCCCGAATCTTGGACTAATCGTCATCGATGAGCAGCACAGGTTTGGTGTGAAGCAGCGCGCACGCTTGAAGGCGAAGAGCATGACGCCGGAGCTTTTGACGATGACTGCGACTCCTATTCCGAGAACACTTGCATTGACCATGCATGGCGATCTCGACGTTTCTGAAATCGATGAACTTCCGCCCGGACGAAAACCTGTCGAGACAAAATTGCTTCGTCCGTCAGAGAAAAAACAAGCTTGGGCTCTGATGAAAGAGCAAATTGACAAAGGACGCCAGGCTTATATCGTCTTTCCTCTTATTGAGGAATCCGAGAGCCTGTCAGCCAAAGCAGCAACGCAGGAGTATGAGAAGCTGAAAGACGGCGTGTTTAAAGATTACAAACTGGGCTTGATGCACGGAAAGCTGAAACCGCAGGAAAAAGACGAAATCATGGAGCGCTTCAGAAAAGGAGACTTCCATATTCTGGTCTCCACCACCGTCATCGAAGTGGGTGTCGATGTGCCCAACTCCACGGTTATGATGATTGAAAATGCAGACCGCTTCGGGTTGGCTCAACTTCATCAGTTGCGCGGGCGGGTCGGGCGCGGCGCCGACCAGTCATATTGCTTCCTTGTCGCCGACATGAAGTCGGAGCAAACCAGGCATCGTCTGGAGATTATGGAACAGACCAATGATGGTTTCGTTGTTGCAGAAAGAGATCTGGAAATTCGCGGACCCGGCGAGTTTACCGGCTATCGCCAGAGCGGTTTGCCGGACATGATTCTGGCGGATCTCGTCAAAGACACACCGGTTTTAGAAGATGCGAGAAACGCTGCCATAGAACTGGTAAAACGCGATCCTGAATTGACCAGCTGCCCTCGCCTGATGCAGCAGATCGAGCGAAAAATGAGTTCATTGGAAGGCGATTTAGTTCGCTCTGGTTAGTCTTGAAGCCGGCGGTCCCAGGCTATTTGAGTCTGAACTTTAGCTTTTCCAGCAATCCCTTAGTATCTATGCGCTGGCGAATTCTGTCGGTCAGGCCGCGCAGCTCGTTGCCGACTGATTGCTCGCTTACACCCGATAGAGTGCATGCCATTAGAGAATGAACCTGATATTCGTAGTCTTCATTCAGTTGCATCATCAGATTCGGAATGTTTTCAATGCGATAGACTTTCCAGCCACCGAACATGGTGGTTTGATAAAGACCGATGTCGACCGTGATTTCTTTTGAAACTTTGGGGCTGTAGAACTTGAAACCGGCTATCGATCTGGAATAGCCCTTGTCGTCGGTCTTTATCGTGCAACCTGCCATCCCTCGGAAGTTGTCTTTGGTAAAGCCGTATTCGTCAATGAGCAACTTTGCGGTGAAGCCCACAACCTGCGGTGGAGATCCCAGAAGCTTGCCAGTCAGAGTCTTTGGCTGTTGGCGGGCACATTGAACGAGACGAGCATAAGTTTCATTCTTGAGCTTTCCTCCCTCGCGCCCGAGTTCGCTGCCGACTGCATGAAAAATCCCCTGCATATCGGAAATTTTGCCGGATTGAGCAATCGTGTCCTGCGCTATGGCGGCATCCGGACCGAGGTTCCTAAAACTCGTGTATCTGCCTTCCTGACCCTTGCCGCCTGAAATAGAGCTTCTGATCTTATTTATCAGTTGCTCCGTCAGAGTGGCTTTTGCAAATGCGACTGTTTCCCGCCCTGTTTCCATTTGCATATGAGTCAAACCTGGTGTCGTTTGGGAGGGCTTCACCAACAGGTCATCAATGAGATTGCTGACGAATTCCGGGACGTCGACGCTCTGTTCGAATGTTTCCAAATCGTGCCTGGCGGCTGCTATCCCGGCTTGCTGCAACGCATAATACGGGGTGGACATCCAGTAAAGATATCCGCACAGGCCGAGAAGAACCAGACCTACAACAATGAAAGCTGCAATCCGCACGGTCTTAATTTCTTGCTGCGTCGCCTTCGGAAACGCGCTCCGCAGGCGCCGCAATGTTGGGGGCGGCAGCAGGTGCGAGAGCCTGCTTCAATTTATCCAGTGAGTCCTTGGCCGGTTGAATGTAAGCACCGTCCGGATCCAATTGCATGTATTTTTCATAGGAGGCAACAGCATCTTGCTGGTCGCCTTTTGCCTGATAAATCATGCCGAGCGCGTAGTATGCATTGGCATAATTCGGATCTATTTTAAGGGCACGATTGTACTCC
>JAYRNY010000697.1:0-2980 GCA_041911975.1 bacterium
CGATATCGACATTGTTGAAGCCTTCGTAGTCCGTTGAACCCTTGATTAGTCCGAAAAGCTCATCGGCTTCTTCTTGTGTGAGGGTGCCTTTTTTGACCCGAGAGTCATACATTCTCTTGATATTGGCAAGACCCTTGTCTACGAATTCTTGCTTGACGTCTTTGAGAATCACGTGGATGCCGGATTGGCTCAAGACTTGTGCAATGCCGGAACCCATTGCGCCGGCGCCGATGACTGCTGCTCTTTGGACCTTCATTTCGATGAACCTCTCAATACGTCCCGCTAGCGCGACGAAGAAGCTGCTTCGTCTGCTTAGATCTAGTCCGCTATGCTAGCATTTCCGAGATTTAGCTCAGGCCAAATCAAACAATTGTTTGTATTCTTCCAATTGTTCGTTCGGCAGTCTCTCGTAATTTCAAATTGGTTTCTGTCTAGGGCGTCCCCCGCCCTTTCTCGGCATCCCGTCTGATCACCGTCCAAAGATGATTTTTGCAGGTTCAAAATGTCCTTAATGACAACCATGATGAGACGCGCACCGGCTAATGTCGATGCTGTCGACAATACACCCAAGCACCTTGGCTGGCTAATGCTCACAGCCCTGGGTATCGGCGCCACGATTGGCGCCGGTATCTTCGCCATGCCCGGCATGATTGCCAGAAAGGCCGGACCTGCTGGAATTTTGTCTTTCCTCATCACCGGCATAATCATCATGGCAGTTGCTTTCTGCTATGAAAAATTTGCCCGCGCCGTTCCCAAAGGCGTGTCGGCTTATAGCTACGTCTATCACTCGATTGGCGAATTGTTTGCCTGGATTGTTGCTTTCGGTCTTTTCATGGAATACAGCTTCGGCTCATCGGCCGTTGCCATCGCCTGGGGCGAGTATTTGAAACGGGCCACGGGTTTCAGTCTGCCGCAAGTGCTGTCCGGACCGAGCGTCGTCGACGGCGTGCATCACTTTGGTGTAAACGTCGTTGCCATGGCGGTTATTGGAGTGGTAACGGTGATTCTCATCTTTGGTGGTGTGAGCAAATCCGCAAAACTCAACTTCTGCCTCGTCATTCTGAAGATGTTCTTGCTCGTGCTATTCCTCTTTGCCGGCATTCGGCACATCAATCCGGCGAACTGGGCAGACTTCATGCCGAAAGGCTTCAACGGCGTGTTGCAAGGCGCAGCCCTGGCTGTATTTCCCTATGTCGGTTTTGACGCACTCTACACATTCGCTCGCGAATCTAAGAGTTTGAGAGACACAAGATTGGCGACTATCTGGTGCGTCGGCCTTGTTGTTTTCCTCTATGTCGCAGTCATGGCTGTGGCAACTGGTCTGGCGCCCTGCTTCATCAACGGTGAGGAGAACAAGCTCTTCGTCGGATCTGAAGCCGCCGCCCCTCTGGCTAACTTGCTTGCTGCCGCCGGTGAAACTTGGACCGGTCAGTTCATCGCCATCGGCGCTGTTCTCGGCATCTTCAATGTATTGCTCGTGCTTTGCATGGGGGGGCCGAGAATCTTCAGAAACATGGCTGAAGACGGCTTGCTCCCGCCTGCTTTTGCGAAAACAAACAAAGGCAATCCTACAGTCGGGATATTGATCAATGGCATTCTGGTCGCATTGACTGCAGGTTTCGTTCCTTTTGGCGATATCGCCGACATGATGGTACTGGGTACATTGGTCGCTTTCGTATTCGTCTGCATAGGCGCAATGAGGCTCAAATTGGTCCACCCGGCTCTGGCTCTTTTCGGCGCAATCGGTTGCGCGATACTGGCATCAAAACTGAGCCCACTCGTACTCATTGTCTATTCGATCACCTGCCCAGTTGGTCTTATCATTTATTTCTGCTACGGCATAAAACACAGCCATTTGGCTAAAGGCAAAGTTGCAGACGAGACTCCTTTCGCAGTGGAGCAAGCGTCATGAAAGCTGCTGTAGTCCCGGAAAAGGGCAAGAAGTGGGAAATCAAAGAGGTTGACGATCCAAAGCCTGGTGTCAATCAGGTCTTGATTCGCATTCATGCAAGCGGCATTTGCTACACCGACGTGCATCAAACTGTGGGCGAGATTCCGATGAATTATCCGGGCATTCTCGGGCACGAGCCGGTCGGCGAGATTGTTGCCATCGGCGAAGGCGTCACCAAGAGAAAAGTCGGAGACCGCGTCGGCGTGCCATGGGTTCAACACGAATGCGGGCGCTGCGAATGGTGCATGCGCGAGCGCAATGCATTTTGTCCTAATCGCATTGGAACGAGCGCGCAGATGAGTGGCGGCCACGCGGAATTGATGGTCGCGTACGCCGAGGGCACACTGCTCATTCCTGACGGTTTGTCTTACGAACAAGCGGCACCGATATTCTGTGCCGGCTATACCGTTTACTCCGGGCTGCGCATTGCAGAACCGAAGCCGCACGAGAAAGTTGCCGTTGTCGGCATCGGCGGACTTGGTCATTTAGCGGTGCAATACTCGCGCGCATGCGGTTTTGACACCATTGCAATCACGCATTCCGCTGACAAAAAGAAACTTGCTCTCGACCTCGGTGCCGATCATGTTGTTGCTGACGGTGCTGAGTTGGAAAAACTCGGTGGTGCCGATGTGATCCTGGCGACCAGCAATTCGTGCAAACAAACCCTGGATGCATTCAAGGGACTGCGAAACGATGGGCGCCTCATAATCATGGGCTTCTTCAACGAACCTCTCACATTCACGGCCGGCGAATTGCTTTTCAAACGCGCGCGCATTATTGGCTCTCTTCAAAACGGAACGGAGATGCTTTACGAAGCACTCGATTTTGCCGCACGCGGAAAAGTGAAAGTAATGGCGGAAACGTTTTCGCTAAACGAGATAAACAAAGCCTACGACAAAGTCGCAAAAGGCGATGTGCGCTTCCGCGCAGTAGTTTCGAACAACTGATCTACAAGTGTAGGGGCGCATTGCATGCTCTCGAATTTTGTAGAGGGGCGACGCCATGCGTAGCCCGGTGTAAAAGGAAGGC
>JAYRNY010000698.1:0-1974 GCA_041911975.1 bacterium
CTGCCACCACAAATGGTGGACTATGCGCAGTACCAGAATGTCGTAGAGCTGCAATGCAGCGAGTTGAAAAACTACATAAGTTTCGCAGGCACAAAGCTCAATTCGGTAGTTAAGGTAAAAGTCGAATGTCGCAAGGACACAAAGAACAATGGCGGCGCTCCGCCCCTGCGCTATGAGGATCTGTGGTACCAGGCAGGCACTCCTCTCGGCAGCAAGAAGTACGGCAATCTGCCCATCAAAGAACGCGAAAATGTAGGGGTTTTCGTCAAGTCAAACCTTGGAATTATGAGCAATGCGGAGATCGCGGCATGTGCAAGCGCTCTTGTTCTTCTGCGACTGGATTTGACTTTGAACCGCAATCTTGTTGTCACTGTGCGAGTGCCGAATCAATCTCTCGACGGGTTGGTTGCTGAGCTCAGAAAGCAAAACTTTGCTCGTTATAGCGAAATTTACGAGCAATTAGATGCAATGATTCCAATTCAATTGGAAAGCGATATCGGCCGAAAGGAAACCCTGTGCTTCCGAAGTTTGAGACCAGTTTCTCCAGATGACCAGTAGAACCGCCTGCGGCACCGCTGCGAAGGCGCGTTTTCCATCAAACCAGAAATTGCCCTTCGTTCATCACGATGCCAAATCCGCCCACGAAAATCTTGTGCTCCTCTTTGGTCTTCACCGCACGAGTGTGAATCACGGACGGCATATCCACGATGTTTCCTTGTTCGATTCTCAGGCTGAAATCGTTGTCGGCAAAACGATAATTGCTGCTGAGATAAGCGGTAAGCGCACCGTTGCCCACACCACAGGCCGGATCTTCAATACCTTCTCGCGGACACAGATTGCGCGTGTGCAGTTGGCAGGATTTGTCGAATGTCTCGAAGCAAAAGAGTTGAGCTTCTCTTGCATTGTTGGCTCTGCACAGTTCCTTCAACGGCTCGATATGGCGTTTTACGGACATTAGTCCATCCAGAGTGCGAATCGGAATAACCAAATGGCCCAGACCAGTGTCGACCACCTGGATCGGCAATCGATCGTCGATTGCATCTACACTGATACCGAATACTGACGCCGCCTGCTCTCTGGTACAGCTTGCCTCATGATAGCGAGGACTGGGCTGCTTCATGGTTACGATCGCCTTGCCCCGCCTCGACCTTTCGACCATAATCTCCTGTTTTCCAGCCTGATTGACTTGAGTGAAAATGTTCCTTTTGGCGCTGTCCACGAGCCCTTCATGGAGGAGCGCACACCAAGCAGCAATGGTCGGATGTCCGGCTACCGGCAATTCAGCCGTCGGAGTGAAGTAGCGCAAACGAAAGTCCGCTTGCTGCTCTCCGGCAAGCACAAATACCGTCTCAACCAGATTCATTTGCCTGGCAATCGCCTGCATGAATTCCGGCGGCAATCCGTCAGCGTATGGAAAAACCGCCGCCGGGTTGCCCCAGAACGGTTTTTCTGCAAAGGCATTCACCGTCAAAAATCGCCGGTTTTTTTCTTGCAAACCAAACTCCCTTCTACACGCAATAAGGTTGGTCTGTCATTCAAACTGTGAGCATACAGAGCAAGCCTACTAAGGTTTGGAATTTCAATTGATATCAATTGAAACTCCAAACCAAATGCACTTCTAACGTCAAGAGCCCATAAGGCAAGCTCAACTTGAATTACAGCCGAAATCTAGAGAGCCTTGACGGCGGCTACGATGTGCTTAGCGGAGATACCGGCGGCATCAAGCAATTCTTGAGGAGTGCCAGAGCCCGGCATGCCTTGAACTGCCAGCTTGACTACTTTGGGTGTAGGGCAAGCTTCCTTGACTGATTTTTCACTGCTGGAGAAGGCACTGAGGACCGCGTCACCAAGACCACCTTCCGGCCAGTGATCTTCAACAACGATGAGCGTGCCTGTTTCCTTGGCTGCTTTGTGCAATGTCTCTCTGTCTACCGGCTTTACGGAATAGAGGTCGATAATTCGCACTTCGATGCC
>JAYRNY010000699.1:0-5542 GCA_041911975.1 bacterium
ATGAAGGCCGCGAATTGATTTTGCTGGACACTCGTAATGACTTTGAAGTCGAAATGGGGACTTTTGAAAATGCGCTTGATTTGCACATAGAAAAGTTCAGCGATTTTCCTGATGCGATATCTGCAGCTATGGATAAGTCCGAAAGCGCGATGAGCGACAAGACAATTGTTTCTTTCTGCACAGGTGGAATCCGCTGCGAGAAAGCGGCTCTCTATCTGCAGGAGAAAGGACATCCTAAAGTCTTTCAACTCGATGGTGGCATCTTGCGATATTTCGAGGAAGTTGGTGGTGCGCATTGGAACGGTGAGTGTTTTGTATTCGACGAAAGAGTTTCTCTCGATCCCGAACTCAAAGAAAGCGGCAAGACACTGGCAGATCGCAAAGATGGCAAGGCGAAAACTTAGGAGGAGCAATCATGCTGCGTCGTGTTTTTCGTTGGCTGATTCTTCCTGGTTCACATGTTCATGTTGGTTTCGTTTTCCTGGTTGGGTTGATTACTTTTGCCATTATTCCTGCCGCGATTTCAGCTCCTGATGCCCCGCCAAAGATGAATGCTAAAAACGCACCGGATAGAAAAGTGAGCGAGCGAAAGCCAATGTCAAAGTTCTCGAAGGAAATCACTGCACTGGTGGCTGTGCAAGAGAAGATGTGGAACAAAGGAGACCTTGATGGGTTTCTCGATTCCTATTTACGCTCGAAGGAAGTGGTTTACGTTGTTAATGGGGAAGTATTTCGCGGATACGATGCCATTCGAGCTCGCTATGTGAAACGTTATGGTGAAACGAAGTCCTCTATGGGCCAACTATACCTGACGGAATTGGAGATCACCGACATGGGAGACAAACATGCGCTTTGCAGTGGGAAGTTCACCGTCGTCCACCATCGTCACGTGCCAATCTATGGCAGGTTCACTTTGATCTTCATAAAAGCAAAAGAAGGCTGGAAAATCATTTACGATCACAGCTCAGTGTGACGCTAGTTTTTCTCTTGTGCAACAGCTTCTTGTTTTGCCTCTTCAGCTTCTTTCTTGCAGAGCGCTTTTCTGAAAAGCTCGATGGTCGAGCGCTTGATGTGACTGATTGTTTGTGCGAGCGGATCCAAACCAAGCACGCGATAAACATCATAAAGCCTGATCAAAAAGAATCGCGTGTTCATTGCGCAGTAGACTTTCTCCTCTCGGCAGCCTTCAAGCTCCGGTCGATACTTGAGTTTGTGTCGCGCCAGATTTTTGAAGTTATAGAGGAAATTCGCTCTCTCAAATGCGTATTTGAAGTGAGCCTTCAGCAGTTTGCTGTGCTTGAATTCTTGTGAATCATCGACCTTAGCGAGGGGCGAGAGACCGAGTGAAAGTTCTTTCTTTCCTTCTTGTTTAAACTTCTCGAGCGCCTCAATCAAGATCGCATCGACGATGGAATATGTTCTTTCCAAATTCGTGCGCAAGTGATTGGCGATATAGCCTATTACTTTGCCGTCTTCGTACATAGGATCGAAGATGACGAATCCGACTACTTCTTTGTCTTTCACTGCGACAAATTTTCGGACATCGATTTCGTCGACAAAAACAACCGGACGAACAATAAATTGCATCTCGCTGTCGCTGATGACCTTTTCTTTCATCCAGCCGTCGCTGATTTTCTTGAATGACTTCAACATCGCATCGTCTACTGTGTCGATTTCGACAATCGAAAGCTCGTCTTTCTTGGCGCCGTTGCGCGCATTTCTCAATTGCTGTTTCTTATTGCCGACCAGATTGAAGGTTTGAATCTCAAGAATTGTCTCTACACCTAATTCATTGACCGAAAAGCCCAGATCGTTGAGGATTTTTCCAGTGTCATGTGAGATGTGCAAAAACACCGGGTCCTTTTTGACCTTCAAAAACTCTTCAATGAGAGCTTTTGTGTTTTCCTTGCTGCAAATTGGATCAGCAAGTACGCATACGGAATTGGGACCGTCCCGCAGTGGCGTGTACGCTATGTAACCGAGCTCGGGATGCATGTAATATTGCAGTCCCTTTTGCAAAGACGAGTAAGCAAGCGAGCCATAGCCGTGCTCTTGCAGCTTTTGAATGCGAAACTTGGCGGTCTCGGTGCTGTTCTTTATCCCACTGACGGCAGTCTGCAACTTTTCCTGGTTTGACTTGAGTGCCCTCAAGGTCATTCCCAGCTGCCCGCGCGTGAATTTGAAGGTTGGAGAGGAGGAGACGGCAACTTTCTTCTTGTCCATCAAGTGATGTAACTCCCTGAACCGGTCGTCTGATCTTATTAATGAGCATCAACCGGCGGTAATATCCGGCATTCCTGACCGGCACCGCTCATGTTCGACGTTCTATAACTATAAGCCCCCTCACTACTATACAACAGGTGACCTAGCGAATCAGGGAACTAGAGCGATTGTCGGTGGTTGCAAAGAGTACGAAAGGAAACAGCAACGAGGTAGTCGCTGATGATTAATCTTGGCATCTTGTGTTCTCGACTCTGTTTGATTGTCGACGAATTTTGTCTGTTTGGCCATACAATAAGTCAGCAGCCAGTACACCGACGGATTTCGTTGATTTTCATGTTTTGCAACTCGACCAAAACTAGATTGCTCATTTTTGCTTGTTTTGCGGCCTTCACCTGCTGCACTCCAATCTGCTCGGCTCAGGATGCTGTCTGGTCATCCATGTACGATGTGGCGGCCAAAGCCTTCAGCGACGAGGATTATATTCGTGCCGAGAAGTTAACAGTGGAAACGGTCGAAGAAGCCGAATCGCTTCCCAAGGACGGGAATCAGCTGGTCAAGACGCTGGAACTACTGCGTAAGATTTATTTGGCGGAAAGGAAAAGCGACGAGGCGGCGAAAGTGGCTGCTCGTATCGAATCTTTGGGTGGCTACAAAGAGGTTGCCGAAAATAAGGCCGAGGAAAAACCCCGGACAAAGCAGAGTGCTAAAGAAGATCAAAAGTCAGACGAAGCACAAGCTTCAGAAAAAACTGACTCCAAATCAGATTCGAAAACAGAATCAAAGACAGAATCTGCGTCCAAAGAAGAGAAGACCTCCGCAAAGAGTAACAAGGAATCCACAGCAGAAACATCGGCAAAGAGCGAAGAAAAAGCTTCTGCACAGCCGGCAAAAGTAAGCTCAAAACCAGCTTCCAAGTCCGATGCAAAACAGCCAGCGGAATCTGATGAAAAGCCAGATGCCAAATCAGGCGAGAAAGAACGCATTGGCAAAGTAGCCCTTAAGGCCGACAATAATGCCAAGGGCTTGGTTCGAGAAAAAACGCCCGCAGCTCAGCTTCCTTCGCAGCCTGCTGTTCAGCCTGCAGCAACTCAAGGTTTCACAATCGAGACTCCTCAACAAAAAACTAAGACTGCCACACCGGAAGAGCCGGAATTGGCAATCGAGCAAGAGCTCAAAAATAACCAGGTGGCATCAAGCGCAGTCAGTCCAGTAAAGACTGAAGGATATGCGGCGACTTTCAAACTAAAGGAAGTGTTGAAGCTTGAAGGTCATATGGGATGGAGCAAGTGCGTAGACATCAATGCTGATGGCAGGCAAGCACTTTCAGGCAGCGCAGACAATACCATGCGCTTGTGGGATCTTTCTACCGGCAAGGAGCTGCAGAAGTTTGAAGGACATGATGAGCCGGTAAATAGTGTTGCATTTTCTCCGGCAGGCGATCGTGCTCTTTCAGGCGGCAGTGATAAAACCGTTCGCCTCTGGGATCTCGATGCGGGCACCGAAGTCAAAAAGTTCATCGGGCACCAAAACATAGTTACTTGTGTTGCCTTTGCGCCGATTGGAAATCTGATTGCATCGGGCAGTTATGACAGCACTATTCGCATTTGGGATTCGAATACTGGAAAAGAAGTGACTAGATTGGAAGGCAATCTTGGAACAGTGAAGTGCCTTGCATTCACGCCTGAAGCCGACGAGATCATTTCTGGTGGCACCGATAAGGTGCTGACACTGTGGAACGTGAAGAGCGGAAAGAAAATTCGCACTTTCACTGGACATACTGCAGAAATTGATACGGTATCAATTTCAGATGATGGATCTAGAGTAGTCTCCGCCGGGCGCGACACTGTGGTGAGAACATGGGACACCGACTCAGGCGAAGAATTGAAGCAGATGACCGGTCACACCAACTGGGTGGTGAAAGTCCGCTTTATTTCGGTTGATAAGGCAATATCAGGCAGTCTCGATAAAACATTCAGAATATGGGACATCGACGAAGGACGAGAAGACAAAATATTCAATCTTCAGCACTTCGGTATGTGGTCTCTCGGTTTTTCAGAATTGGGAGACAAAGCTATCACCGGCAGCGATGATTTCACCTTGCGCGTTTGGCAGATGAAGTAAAAATGTCTTCTCGATGCATTACTTTCCGATGTAGTTTTCGTGCACCATGTCACCTTTTTTGTCCATGGTCCTGAAGAAATAGGTGGACGCCGGCTTGCTTCTTACTTGTGCTCCTGTGTTGACACCACTTAGATAGGTCGCATCATTTCCTTGAATACCGATGCTGCCATTCGTGGCGCCCTGGAGGCTTGGTGCTCCTGAGACCCCGCCCGCGCTAGAAGATGGTCGCGCCGGTTTGGCTGTGGCTGCGGCTACTAGAACTTCCTTCACGTCGATTACCGTCGGCACCTTCAGAGACGGTTGACCCTTTTGTGACACCGCTTCAGTAACGGCGGAATTCAGCAAGCCGGGCCACAGTTTTTTGAATAGAACTCCAGATGCATAAACATCGGCGTGACTGATTTTTCCATTAATGGCGACGGCATATCCAATCACACCTTTCTCATTGTCAATCACTTTGGATAAAGCATTGTATTGTGACTTCACTGCACCTTTTACTTTCTCTTGCTCAAGTGTGAGTTGCATGCTGCTCGGTGATGCAGGTGCCGCGACTGTACCTCCCAGGCTTTGAGACAATTCTTTCTGTTTCGTTGCAACCTCATCCCACACCTTACTCTGGTCTCGATCGCTTTTGATGGCCAAATTCATCTTGTTGCCGACAACAAAATGCTTGGCACTGTTGAACTGCCCAGCGTGCTCGCCTCCGCGCCCGCTCCAACGATCATGTTCAACGCAAAAGCATGGCAAACTCACTCCCTTGGCGTGCGGCTGAATGAGCATGTCCGACTGCAACGCTCTGTCCTGACGACCACCTTTCACTATCTCGCCTGATTGAATGAACACAACCGAATTGGAAAGATTATCAACTTTCAAAACATTCACGTCGCCCGTTTCTTTAACGATGACTTGCTTTTTAGCCAAACCTTCAGGCAAAGTAAGATATGTTTGTCCTTTCAATCGATCTGCTCCCTTGATCAAGAAGAGAGAAATATTGCCGGAGGTTACTGGTCTACTTACCTGGTAGGTCATAGCAAGATTTGTCTTGGCCGTTGCGTTGACACGCTGCTGAGCTTCCGCCGGCACTTGCGCGATACTCGAGTAGACTAGCGAGAACATGCTTAGTGCGAGAATTGACTGTTTGAATTTCATAGCTTCTAACCTACATGAGCTGCACAATGTTGAGCACCACGACGGGTGC